>JAFYRZ010000037.1 GCA_017546745.1 Clostridia bacterium | reverse complement strand
TAATAGGACTGCGGCTCTAAGGTTTCCTCGTCACGGTACATACCGATATGACCAACCTTTGCAAGAGGGAAAAGAACGTGGATACCGTTAACCATTCCAAGACCTGCGCGCAGGATAGGAACGATAACCACAGAGTTATCCTTAACGACCTGCTGCTTGCAGACCTCAAGGGGGGTCTTAACCTCGATCTCGGTGGTGGGAACGCCCTCCTTAAGCGACTCGTAGGTCATAAGGGTGGTGATCTCCTCAACAAGCTCGCGGAACTCCTTCATGCTCGTTTTCTCGTCACGAAGGATAGCGATCTTGTGCCTGATAAGGGGGTGATCGAATATGGTTACGTTAGGATATGCTTTCATTCTCCGTCTGCCTCCTCGGTGGCATCGGGGGTCTTCTTAAACTTGTTAAGAACAACGTTGGTAACGATACCGAGGATAAGCGCGCATGCGATAGAGGTGATAACCACCTTACCGATAGCCATAGCAAAGCCGCCGATACCGGTAATAAGTATTACCGAAACGGTGAAGAGGTTAGCGTTATCGTCAAGGTCAACCTTCTTTATCATCTTAAGACCGGAAACCGCAATGTAGCCGTAAAGAGTGATGCAAACGCCGCCCATTACGCAGCCGGGGATAGAATCAAGGAAGGCAACGAAGGGGGAGATGAACGCAACTAAGATAGACATAATAGCGGTGGTGGTGATGGTAGCAACCGAGGCGTTCTTGGTGATAGCAACGCAGCCAACCGACTCGCCGTAGGTGGTGTTGGGACAGCCGCCGAAGAACGCACCTGCCATAGAGCCAACGCCGTCGCCAAGGAGGGTGTTGTGAAGACCGGGATCCTCGATAAGGTCCTGACCGATGATGGAGGAGAGGTTCTTGTGGTCTGCGATATGCTCTGCAAATACGACGAATGCAACCGGAACGTAAGCTACCGCAACGGTAGCAAAATAGCTCCAGGTGAAGTTAGTAAAGCCGCCGAGCGCCTTTACGAACGAGAAGTCGGGAAGAGCGATAAACGAGGTGAACTTAACACCGTCTGCAAAAAGAGCCTGGAAAGGAGCGAAATCAACTATCTTAAGAGCGTCGATACCGCCGATGTAGCCGATAACGGTGAAGATCATGCAAACCGCATATCCGGAAAGAATACCGATGATAAAGGGGATAAGCTTAACCATCTTCTTACCGTAGGTAGAACAGATAACTACAACGAAGAAGGTAACGAGAGCGCAGATAACGGAAACCCAGATGCCGCCGGACATGATGAAGTTTCCGTCACCGTCCTGAGGACCGTAGGAGAATACGTCGTTAACAGCCGCACCCGCAAGAGAAAGACCGATAAGAGCAACGGTCGGGCCGATAACTGCCGCGGGCATAAGCTTGTTTATCCAAGCTACGCCAACAAACTTAACTACAAGGGCGATAATAACGTAAACGAGACCCGCAAGGATCGCACCTACGACAAGGCCGAGGTAGCCGACGCTTACCGTAACCGCACCTGCAAACGCAACTATCATAGAGCCGATAAATGCGAATGACGAGCCGAGGAATACGGGGCTTCTGAATTTGGTAAAGAGCTGATAGATGATAGTGCCGACGCCTGCTCCGAAAAGAGCCGCAGACGCGCTCATATCAACACCGGGAACGTTGCTGTTGATGATAGCAGGCACTGCAATGGTCGCCGCAAGGATCGCGAGGAGCTGCTGGATGGCAAATACGATAAGCTTCGAGGTTTCGGGCTTGTCGTGAACGCCATAGATCATTTTGTTCATTGGAAAAATCCTCCTTTTTTTGTCCGTGTACGGGCAAAGCCCGACCGAACCTTTTCATATATAATTTTATCACAACAAATGACGCTTGTCAACATATTACGACCATTTTCAAAAAACTTTCCCTATGGGAAAAAGAAGAAAAAAGCCGCCCTTGACAAAAGCGTCACACGGCGGCAAAAAATGTATTCCAATTTAAGAAAGAAGCGGTAAAAGAAGCATCATTACGGGAAGGGTCACGATGCTTAAAATAGTTCCGAGAAGCAGCATACTTGCCGCGTCCTCCTGTCCCTCACCGACGATCTCGGAGTAGCTTAGCACTACCGCCGCAACCGGGCAGGCGGAGATTATAAAGAAAACGCTCTTTACGTCGTAGGAAACGGGGGCTATAAGCGCGATAAGAAATGCAACCGAGGGCATTATAAGCTGCTTTGCCGCAACCGTCGCGTATATCCTTCCGTTTTTAAACAGCCCACCGACGCGCATAGCGCCAAGGCGCATACCCATAACTATCATAGAAAGCGGTGTCGCCATTCTTGCAGTCGTGGTTATGATGCTCGAAAGGTCTGCGGGCAGGGGAAGCTCGGTAACGAAGAGAAGCACCGCAACAGCCGTGCCGATAACCGCAGGGTTAACGAAAAGCTTCTTCACCGAGATGTACCTCGGGTCGCGCGCCATTACGGCAGAGCCTGCCGTCCAGCCGATTATATTCATAACGAGCGAGTAGACCATAGTGAAAAGTATCACCTCGGACGCCGCCTCGGGCATAAGCGCCTCTATGATCGGGATACCGAAGAATGCGCAGTTTGCACTGCCTACGGCAAAGGTCATAACGCGATAGACCGCCGTCTCGTACCTTTTTCTGAGGAGGAGATACGCGCCGCCTATCATCACCGCGTGTATAAGCACGGCAAGCAGGGCAAAAACGCCAACGTCGATAAGCTTCTCAAGGCTGTACTCCGCGCTCCCAAAGGTATAGACCGCAAGGCAGGGCTGGCAGACGTAAACCAAGATTTTAGAAATCCCGGGGATACACGCCTCGCTTATCATTTTACGCCTGGTAAATATATAGCCGGGGATCGCCGCCAAAAGAAGGATTGCAACCGCCTCAAGGGCGATAAGAAATACCATATCAGAACTCCGTTCTATACGAATAGTTGTAGGGGATGTTAACGATATCTATAAGAGCGACCTCATCCTTTACCTTTACCTCACCCGAAAGCTCCGAGAGAAGCTCACCGAAAAGATAGCGCTGGGCATCGGTAGCGAAGTCGGTAAAGAAGATCTCGAGGGCGGAATTCGCGTAAGCGCCCGCGGGGGGTGCGTATTTATAGATGAAGCATCTTCCGTCGGGATAATCGGTCGCGGCAAACTCACCCTCCTTAAGGTTAAGTGCCGCCGAAACCACCTCGGAAAATCCCTCGTCAGAAAGCTTTGCCGTGGTCTCGGCACTCTCGTGCAGGTAATATTCACCAACCTCGGAAAGACCCTTGACCGAGTTGTATTTCATAAGGTTATCAAACATCTGCGGGCTTACCGTACCGTCCGCGATCGCCGCCTCAAGCGCCTCGATATCCGCCTTAACGGTGCCCTCGCCGTGTGTTAGCTGCGCGTTATTCACAAACAAAAGCTTAACGTGCGTGTAGGTTGCAAGATACTCCTCGCAGTCCGCTGCAAGAAGCTCACCGAATAGGATAGAGCGCGCACTTGCCGCCATATACTTGACCTTTGCCGTATCGCAAAATGCGTCGTAGTCAAAGCCGTAGACCGCGGTCGCCTTGTTAAAGTTCGCCTTAACGCCGTCAATACCGCGCGTAGCCATAACCGCATCTATCGCGTCCTTTACCCTTTCCTTGTCCCTTGCGGTATATGAGGAGTAGCGCGAGAAGAGCGCCGCCGCGATAACGACCTCCTTAAGATACTGCAAAAAGCCCTCTCTGAGATAGTCGCCGTAGGTTTTCGTGTCGCCCGGCACTACCCTATCCCAAAAAGCGGGGGTGTCAGAAAAGCTCTCCACCCTTGCGAGCCCCATAGTCACGATATATCTGTACTTATACTCGGAGGCGAGGCATATCGCCACCTCCTCGGTTATACCGTACCCGTCAAAGCTTACGACCTTCCCCGATCTGTTTACGAGCGTAACGGTGACAAGCACCGCACCGAAAAACAGTACTATGGAGAGCGAAATGCAAACAAATATTGTCAAAAAGCGCGGTTTTCTTTTCTTCGCGACAGAAGCCGGCGCTATGTTATTCGTTTTCATCTTTTAAAGATTTCTCCTTTATCTTAAAGTAGTCCTCGAGCAACTCTGCCGCAACGTGTGCCGCGTCCTCGCCGCCCTTAAGCCTTATCATAGCAAAGCCGTACTGACCGTAGCGGAAGCTTAATCTCTTATGCTTATCTATAACCTCGCTCCAAAGATCGAGCTCGGGCGGTGTTACGGAATCAAGCCATACAGAATCGCCCACCTGCTTTACCCGACGAAGCCCTATCTCGGTCGCAAGCGACTTAAGAAGCGCTACGTCAAGAAGCCTTTCGGTAACCCTCGGCGGCTCTCCGAATCTGTCGCAAAGCTCGTCGTAAACGTCGACCCTATCCTCTGCCGTGCGGATGAGCGCTATCTTCTTATACATCTCCATACGGGATGAGGCTCTTCCGATATAGCTCTCGGGGATATGTGCGCTTGCGGAAATCTCTATCTCCGCCTCGGCTCTCTTCTCTTTTTTCTCGCCGCGGCTCTCTATCACCGCCTCGTTAAGAAGCTTAACGTAAAGGTCGTAGCCAACGCCGGCAATATAGCCGTGCTGCTCAGCACCCAGAAGATTTCCCGCGCCCCTTATCTCAAGGTCGCGCAGCGCGACCTTAAAGCCTGCGCCAAACTCGGCAAACTCGCGTATCGCGGAAAGCCTCTTCTCTGCTATCTCGGTAAGCACCTTTCCCTTGCGATAGGTAAGGTATGCGTACGCCTGTCTCTGCGATCTTCCGACGCGGCCCCTTATCTGGTGTAGCTGGGAAAGACCGAAGCGGTCTGCGTTTTCTATTATAAGAGTGTTTGCGTTCGGCAGGTCAACGCCCGTCTCTATTATCGTCGTACAAACGAGAACGTCTATCTCGCCCCTGACAAGCCCCTGCCAGATGTCCTCGAGCTCGTCCTTATCCATCTGTCCGTGCGCGTATGCAACTCGCGCCTCGGGTATAGCGCGCATAATTCTGTCGGCAACGAATGCGATATCCTCGACCTTGTTGTATAGGTAAAGCACCTGTCCGCCGCGGAAAAGCTCCTTCTTTATCGCGTCCGCGATCATACCGTCGTCGTGCTCGGTAACGTAGGTCTGCACCGGAACTCTCTCACCGGGCGCTTCGTCAAGCACGGAGATGTCGCTGATACCGTTCATCGCCATATTAAGCGTTCGCGGTATGGGTGTCGCGCTAAGGGAGAGAACGTCTATATTCTTAAACGCCTGCTTTAATTTTTCCTTTTGCGCAACGCCAAATCTCTGCTCCTCGTCCACGATAAGTAGACCTACGTCGCGGAATTCGAGCTTCTTAGAGAGAAGCTTATGCGTGCCGATAAGGATATCTATCTCTCCGCGCTTTGCACGGCGCAAAATTGCCTCCTCCTCCTTTGGAGTTCTGAAGCGCGTGAGCATCTCTACCGTTACGGGGTAATTTCTCATTCTCGAGAGTGCCGTCTGATAGTGCTGCATCGCGAGAATGGTCGTGGGAACGAGGAATGCGACCTGCTTTCCGCCCATTATCGCCTTGAATGCCGCGCGGAGCGCGACCTCGGTCTTACCGAAGCCAACGTCACCGCAAAGCAGGCGGTTCATGGGTGTCGGGCGCATCATATCCCTTTTTATCTCGTCTATCGCAGTAAGCTGACCCTCGGTCTCCTCGTACTCAAACTGCGAGGCAAACTCTATCTCCATCTCGGAGTCTTGTGGGAAGGCAAAGCCGGGTAGTCTCATACGCTCGGCATAAAGCTTTATCAGCCCGTCTGCGATATCCTTTGCGGCGCTTTTTGCCTTGGTTTTAGTGCGTAGCCAATCGCCACCACCCATTTTTGACAACTTAACTTTACTATTATCGTCGTTTGCGCCGATATAACGGCTAACGTATTCAAGCTTATCGCAGGGAACGAGAAGCTTATCCTCGCCTGCGTATTTCACGGTAATATAGTCGCGCGTAACGCCGTCTACGGTGACGGTCTGTATGCCCTCAAATAGACCGATACCGTAGCTTTCGTGCACGACGAGGTCTCCGACGGTGAGGTCGGAATAGCTCATTATTCTCTCGGATGCCGACCCGAGCTTTCTTTTTATCATCTGACGGCGGCGGTTTGCTATGATTCTCGCGCCCTCGCTCTGCGCCATGGAAAGCACGGCAATGCGCGGTGCTAAAAGGTCAAAGCCGTCGTACGAGCCGACCGTCACGAAGATGCTTCCCGCCTCTGCTTTTGCGACCGCCTCGCTCGACACCTCGTACGCGGGGATAGTCGATATTCCCTCTGACGCAAGGGTAGACATAAGCGAGTCCGCACCCT
>JAFYRZ010000036.1 GCA_017546745.1 Clostridia bacterium | reverse complement strand
GGGGCTATCTATTTGTTTGTTACGGAGCAAATTTGTAATATTGTGATTTCTTCGATAAGAACACAACGCCTATCCGAGAGGCTTTGTTTTTCACTTTTTTCGTTTTCTCTAAGAGGGCTTTTCCGTACCGCGCGGCACAGCGCTAGCAGCCTAAGCCTCCCTCAACTGTAACAACCTCGCCGTTTGGCAAAACGAGGATTACGAAAATTCCGCTAACCCCCTCGATAAAGGCTACCGCCTCGTCATACGGCATATTGAATATTGCGGTTGAAAGAGCGTCGGACAGAGCCGACGACGTTGACTTAACGGACACCGAAAGATAGTAGTTTTCCGGCATAAGCGTTTCTCCGTTTATGATATGGTGGTATCTCACGCCGCCAACGGTATAGCTTCTTTCGTACGAGCCTGATGTAACAAGAGCGTCGTTTTCTTTAAGTGTAAGCGTATAAACGTACGGGTTTTGTGCATACGTGTCGGGATTTCTTATACCGCTGACCCAACCTGAGCCATCCTTTTTCGTTCCGACAACGCGTAGGTTTCCGCCAATGTCAAGCACGTATCCGCCACCCATAGCCCAAAGCTTTTGGGCAAGCATCTCTACGGCATAGCCCTTTGCTATCGCCCCGACGTCAAGCCTTGTATCCTTATCTGTTATCTCAACCGTCAGGTTTTCCGCATCGATTATAATTGAGTTTATATCCGTGTGTGCATTTGCCGCAACAAGCTCGCTCATATCGGGTATCGCAACACCCGCCTCACGATAATCGTGCCAGATTTTAAGCACCGAACCCATCGCAACGTTTACCGCACCGTCGGTAAAGGTGTACATCTCCTTTGCGAAAAGAAGCATATCGATAATTTTCTTATCAACCTTTTGCGGTCCCTCGCCCGCCGTGCGGTTAAGGGTTGCTATATTTACTATTCCGTCGTATTCGTTATATATATCGTAGAGCCTGTGATATTCTGCAAGCTCCTCCTCTATTCTGTCGGCAACTCTTGAAAAGGCCTTTTTAGACGAGCCGGTGTAGTCATAAAGCGTGCCAACCGTGTCAAAATATCCCCAAAAGGTTTTTGTTTTCACACTCGGGTTATCCGCGGTGCAGGAGAAAAGCGAGATAAAGGATGCACATATAAGGGCAAGTGCAAGTATTCTTTTGGTTGTCTTCATATTTTCTCCTTTCAAATTTAGGTATTTACATTTTCATCCCGTTGTGTTATAATGAATGGGTTGAAAATAAATTAAGGACGAATAAAATGGGAATTTTTGAGCTTTTGGCAACCGCCATCGCCCTTTCGATGGACGCGTTTGCCGTCGCAATCTGCAAGGGCCTTTCCGCCTGCAAGGTCAGACCGAAGCATATGATAGTAACCGGTCTGTGGTTTGGTGGGTTTCAGGCACTTATGCCTCTTATCGGATATTTTCTCGGCACAACCTTTGAGCGTTATATAACACCCGTAGACCATTGGATAGCATTCCTGCTTCTCGGGCTTCTCGGTGCCAATATGATAAAGGAAAGCTTTGACAAGGAGGAGGCCTGCACCGACGCGAGCCTTGCCGTGCGGGTTATGCTCACTATGGCTATCGCCACAAGCATTGACGCGCTCGCGGTGGGCATCACGTTTGCACTTCTCCCCGACGTTAAAATATGGCTTGCCGTAGGTCTTATCGGTGTAATAACCTTTATAATGAGTGCTGTCGGCATCAAGGCAGGCTCTGTTTTCGGTGCGAAGAACAAAAGATATGCCGAGCTTTTCGGCGGTATCGTGCTTATTTTAATCGGCACAAAGATTTTGCTTGAGCACCTCGGTGTTATCGCCTTTTAATCTATCACCTTAAAAGAGCAACCGTAAGAGCGTATTTTCTTTTGTAAAGAGAAAGAGAAACGGTGCGTGTTGACGCTCTGTCAGAGAGCGCGCCGACGCTTGATGCCTCTCCAAAGCCGCCGCCCGACGCCTTGATTATCGCCTCAAGGAGCGTCCACTTTGCTAGAAAATCGCTCTCTGCGTCGTTTTTTGAAATATCACTCTTATTAAAATTCACCTCGGGTGCTGATACAAGGCACCCGTTTTTTATTTCATAAAAGGAATAGGTGGGATAAATATCATCCTCACACTCACATTCTTTACTCTCACCGCGTGAAAACTGTACGTCAAGTCTGCGAAGCGGCATAAGAAACCTCTCGGCTACTCTCTCGAGCCGCACACGGCTGTTTGGGAGCGACTGCACGTCCACACCCACACTCTCCTCTCCAAAAGAAAGGGCAACGACTGCAAGGGCTGTGTCGTGAGAAATGCTGAATTTTGGCACATTATGTAAACTATCGTTTACAAAAAAGTAGGGTTTACCCTCACCCGTGTAACAAATTTCGGGCATTTTTGCGGTTAAACCGTGCTCTCTCGCGCACTCCTTATACAGCTCCAAAAGCAGTGCGTATGCGCCGGCTCTAAGCCTTTTTTCGCCCTCGTTTTTGGTGCTTCTCACTCTTTCTCTGACCTCTTTTGGAAGCTTTTCTAAAAAGCCCTCGTCGGCTATCAGCCCCTCTGTGTTCAAAACGCCTACGTAAAGCATTTTATCTCCTCTTAATCAGGGCTGTCGCGCAAT
>JAFYRZ010000035.1 GCA_017546745.1 Clostridia bacterium | reverse complement strand
GCCTGTTATCAAGGCACACGGCTCGTCTGACGCGAAGGCTATCCTTAACGCGGTAAGACAGGCAATATTCTTCGTTGAAACGAAGATAAACGACGATATTATCGCCTTTGCAAAGGATTACGACGATAAAAAGCTTCTTGCGGATGCGGAAAAGCTTTACGGCATAAGCGAGGAGTAAGAAAGGAAGACTATGGCGCAGGGAAAGGATACGCGCGAGCTTGAAGCGGCTCTCGGATATAGATTTAAAAAAAGTGAATATCTCACCTGCGCTCTTACGCATTCCTCATACGCAAACGAGCAAAGAAGCCGCGGTATCACGGCAGAGTCTAACGAAAGACTTGAGTTTTTAGGTGACGCGGTGCTTGATACGATAATCTCGGAGCATCTTTTCGACACCTTTAGACAAAGGCGCGAGGGCTCGCTTACAAAAATGCGACAAGCGCTCGTATGTGAAGAAAACTTAGCAAAAATTGCGGCAGAGCTTCGTATAGGTGACTATTTAAACCTTGGGCACGGTGAGGAGCTTACCGATTGCAGAAATCGCCCTAAGGTCTTGGCGGACGCCTTTGAGGCTATCGTTGCGGCTATCTACCTTGATGCCAAGGAAGGCTCTGACGACAGCTATAACAAAATTATAATCGACCTTTTCGAGAAAAAGATCAGCGAAATACAGAACGGTAAGCCGACCGACTATAAAACCCTTCTTCAGCAGTTTGCGGAGCAGGACGGTACAGCCGTTTTAAGATACGAAACCGTGCAGACGGGAGAATTACACGACCCGACCTTTACAACCACGGCGTATATCAACAACAACGCAGTAGGCACGGGAAGCTCCGGCACTAAAAAGGGCTCTGAAATGGCGGCGGCAAGGGTTGCGCTTTCGCTCTTTGGTATCATAGAATGAAAAAGCATATAAATATTCCGCTTTTCATACCTCATCTCGGATGTCCTAACCAGTGCGTTTTTTGTAACCAAAGGACGATATCCGGAGTTTGCGAGTTTGAACCCGAGCGTGTAAGGGATATCATTGAGGAATCTCTTTCTACAAAGCCCGAGGGGGCTACGGCAGAGATCGCATTTTTTGGCGGCTCCTTTACGGGAATTGAAAGAGAGCTTATGATAAAGCTGCTCTCGATCGCAAAGGAGTACGTTGATAAAGAGCTTATCTCATCGATAAGATGCTCTACGCGCCCCGATTACATAACCGAAGAAATACTTGATATTCTTAAAGAATATTCGGTTGACACCATCGAGCTTGGGATTCAAACGACGTCGGATGAAATATTAAAGATAACCAAGCGCGGACATACTTTTGCCGACGAGGTGCGTGCAGTAAAGCTCGTAACCTCACAAGGATTTACCTTGGTGGGGCAGATGATGATCGGTCTGCCGGGCTCAACTATTGAGGACGAAATAAAATGCGCTGAATTTATAATCAAGTCCGGTGCGAAATTTGCAAGAATATATCCGACGGTGGTATTTCGCGATACCGAGCTTTACTCTATGACAAGGAATGGAGAGTATAAGCCCCTCTCGGTTGAGGAAGCGACCGAAAGAAGTGCCGTTATCCTTTCGATGCTTAGAGAAAACGGAGTAAGGGTTATAAGAGTAGGGCTTTGCGCCTCGGAAAACCTTATAAGCGATAAAACGTATTTTGCAGGGCCAAACCATCCGGCACTCGGTGAGCTTGTTGAAAACAAGGTCTACCTTAGCAAAATGGAAAAGGCTATCAAGGAAAGCTATAACGATCTCCCCAAGACCGTTATGTTTTTGATACCGAGGGGCGCCCGCTCCAAGGTCGTAGGACAAAAACGGTGTAATATAAAAAGACTTTCAGAGCTTTACGGAATCAAAGACGTAAGACTCACGGAAAGCGAAGGAGTTAACGAGGGATTCGTTACTCTTATCAATCAGGAAAGGAAAAGCAAATGTATTTAAAAAGCCTCGAACTTCACGGATTTAAATCATTTCCCAACAGAACGGTTCTTACCTTTGAGCGCGGTGCAACGGTAATCGTTGGACCTAACGGAAGTGGTAAATCGAATATTTCTGACGCTATGAGATGGGTTCTCGGCGAGCTTTCGAGCCGTAATCTTCGCGGTACGAAGATGGAGGACGTTATTTTTGGCGGAGCAGATACACGCCGTCCGATGGGATTTGCGGAGGTCTCGGTTACCTTTGATAATTCCGATCCCCAAAACAGACTCGATTCCGAGTACGACGAGGTAACCGTCACAAGACGCTACTACCGTACCGGAGAGAGTGAATATCTTATAAACAAGCAGCCTAAGCGACTTCGCGATATTTACGAACTGTTTATGAATACCGGCGTCGGCCGTGAGGGCTATTCCATCATCGGTCAGGGTAAGATCGCGGAGATCATCTCAAAAAAGAGCGACGAGCGCCGTAATATCTTTGAGGAGGCGGCAGGTATATCCAAGTACCGCCACAGAAAGGAAGAGGCGGAGAGAAAGCTTAAGGCGACACAGGATAACATAGACAGACACAAGGATATCCTTTCGGTGCTTGAGGCACAGGTAGGTCCTCTTGAGAAGGATGCCGAAAAGGCACGCAAGGGTCTTGCTATATACGAGGAGAAAAAGCGCGCGGACGTATCGCTTTGGCTCTACGATACCGAGAAGATCAAGGGCGATATCGACACCGCAGACAATGCACATAAGCTCTCGCTTCACGAGCTTGAGATAATCGATCAGGCGATTGCCGACCTTGATATGCAAAATGAAGCGCTTTATAACAAGGCACAGGCCAACAGGCTTCTTTCCGAGGAGCTTCTCGGAAAAATAAGGCTTACCGAGAGCAAAATAAATAAGCTTATAACCGATATAAATCTCGCTAACAGCGATTTCCGTCATTCTGCCGACTTTATTGAGCAGTATCGCGCAAGAATCAAGGAGATCGAGGCATCTATGGCGTCGCTTCTCGAGACCCGTCTTGGGTACGAGGAAAAGAAGGCGGAATCCGACAAAAGAGTCGAAGAGCTTATGGACGAGCGTCTTGATTTCCTCGCAAAGCACCAGGAAATACAAAACGAGGTCGAAAAGCTCAGATCGGAGCTTAACGAGGCTCTTGACGAGCTTACCGTTGAAGAAAATTCCGCGAACGACTACAAGGTAAGGATCAACGTTCTTACAAATTCGAGAGTTCAGGACGGAACCAAGTCGCAGGATATCGAGCGCGAGATCGAGAAGTATGAAAAGGAGGGCATCGCACTTAAGGCCGAGGCAGATAAGTGTGAGAGGAACGCCTCCGGATTTAAAACGAAAATCGCGGCAAAGGATGAGATAATCGAGGATAGATCGACCATTATCGACGAGCTTTCCTTAAAGCGCGACGAGGAAACAAAGGAGCTTAACAGTATAAAGCTCGAGCAGGATCAGCTTATTCAGCGCGCGGACGTTCTTCAGAGAATGAACGATCACTTCGAGGGATATTTTGACAGCGTTAAGTTCGTTATGCGCGAATTTAAGGCCGGAAATATAAACGGCACCGTATACGGCCCGCTTTCCTCGCTTATCAACGTTGATAAGCAGTACATTACTGCGATCGAGACCTCGCTTGGCGCAAGTCTTCAGAATATTGTAGTTGAGGACGAGGATACCGCAAAGGCGTCAATTCTCGCACTTAAGCGCGCTAACGCTGGTAGAGCGACCTTCTATCCCATAACCGCAATTAAGCCTGCCACGGAAACCGAGGAGATAAGACTTGCAAAAAGCATAAACGGATACGTTGGCAGAGCGGATACTCTCGTAAAGTCTGAAAATAAATACAGATCTATTATCGAGATGCTTCTTCTTCGCACGGTCGTTTTTGATAACATCGATAACGCATCAGCCGCCGCAAAGAGACTTAACTACAAGGTTAAGATAGTTACTCTTGACGGACAGATCATCAATGCGGGCGGTGCATTTACCGGAGGTAGCACCAAGCGCGACAGCGGTATTCTTTCGAGACTTACCGAGATCGAGGGTCTTAAGGAGAAGAGTAAGCGCTTAAATAAGAGGATAAACGAGCTTAATTCAAATATTATCGACTACGAAAAGAAGATAAAAGAGGCAAGAGAGGAATTAAAGGACGCAGAGCAGGATAAGGAGCTTCTTCTTACCCTTTCCCGCGGACAGTTTTCTGCTCTCGATACAGCAAACGCAAACCTTAAGGCGAACCAAAATCTTCTTGAAAAGTTTAGATATGATTATAATAACCTTATAGGTCAGCAGTCGCTTGCAGAGGAGGAGATCGTAAGATTAAACGCTGAATATAATGCAAATCTTGAGCGCATTGAGGCTCTTAAGGATATAAGAGCTAAAAAAAGCGAGAGAATGGGCGTTCTCGACGAAAATGCTGACGAAATGCAGGATAAAGCAAATGCACTCAGCATTAAGATCGCCGAGGCGGAGAAGGACTCCGGAACGATGGCAAGCTTTATCGACGATATAAATAACAGAATCGAGG
>JAFYRZ010000034.1 GCA_017546745.1 Clostridia bacterium | reverse complement strand
GTGGCCGGTAGCGGGGATAACCACGGTGGTCTCGGGCTTGACCTCTTTACAAACGGTACACTTAATAGCCGCGGTGCCGTCGGTGGTACAGGTTGCGGGAATTATAGTGCTGGTATTCTCTGCCCAGGTGTGTCCCGCGGGGATAACCTCGGTGGAGTCGGGCTTGGTTACCTGACAAACGGTACACTTGATGGACTTAGAGCCGTCGGTGGTACAGGTGGGGTAGGAGTCAACGATAGCGTCTGCCGACCAGGTATGCTCACCTGCAGAGGGGATAACGGTAACGTTAACGTCGCCGCAAACCGCACAGGTCTTAGTCAGGGAGCCGTCCTCGGTACAGGTAGCGGGAACGGTGGTTCCGTCGTCGTAGGAGTGGCCGTAAGCAGGAATAGCTGTTACGCTGTCTGCATCCTTCTCGCCACAAAGGGTACACTTGATGGACTTAACTCCTTCCTGTGTACAAGTAGCCGCCGTGTCAACAGTTGCTTCGGTGGCCCATATATGCTCACAGTCGTCGCCGTTTCCGCCGCAGGATGTAAATGCGACGAGAGAAACTGCAAGGCAAAGAACGAGCGTAAGCGCAAATAAGAGTTTCTTCATTTTGAACTCTCCTTTTAAATAAATTTACCCGCGCACGGGTATACCTTATTATACAATATAAAACAAACAAAAGTCAACAATTTCCTTGCTTATTAAGTAAAATCAGCACTTTAACCAAGGAAATCGTTCACAATTTGTGCAATTTGACCAAACGCGTTTTTTACGATACTGCCACTTTTTGATTTTTTTGCGCCAAATATAAAGGAATTTATTCGTGTCCGAGATTCCACTCCGGCGGAAGCTCATTCTCACCGTGTGTATAAGCGAAAATAAGAGACGCTTGCGTTATTACCGCCGCCCGCTGCAAGAGCCACGATTTCAAGCTCACAAATTACGTAATTTTCCATTTTTTCTCCTTTATAATTTAATAGGAAGGATTTCGTGATGCTGCACGACCGTTTGCTTGAAGTTGCTTAGCGAGCTTAATAGCCGTTTTAGCGAATTATACATAATAGTGGATGAGCAGATGCGCTGCCCCGCGTTATTTTTTCACCATTTTCTCCTCTTTCAAAAAGCGAAAACAAAAAAGCCCTTTACAAATTTCGTAATTTGTGCTAAAATAGAGAAAAATTACGAAAGACGAGGGCAAAAATATGTCTTTAGCAATCATAACCGGTGCGTCAAGCGGTATGGGACGCGAGTTCGCGAAGCAGATGCACGAAAAATACGGAGTCTCGGAATTCTGGTTCATCGCGCGCAGGCGCGAGAACATGGAGGCGCTTCGGGACGAGCTTGGCGTTTCTGCAAGGATAATCACCGCCGACCTCGCAACGGCAGAGGGGCTTGAGGCGGTGCGCACGGCGCTTAACGAGGAAAAGCCGGAGGTAGATTACCTTGTAAACGCGGCGGGCTTCGGCACGTTTGGCGCGTTTGACGAGCTTGACGAGAGCGTCATCGCGGGAATGATCGACCTTAACGTAAAGGCGAGCGTTCTTATAACGAATATGGTCGTGCCCTTTATGAAGCGCGGCGGCAGGATAGTAACGCTCGGAAGCGGCTCCTGCTTTACCCCCCTCCCCTACTTCAACACCTACTCGTCGGGCAAGGTGTTCATTCTTCACTACACGAAGTCCTTGAACTTCGAGCTAAAGCGATACGGAATTCGCGCGACATGCTTCTGCCCCGGCTGGGTAGAGACCGAGTTTTTGCCGAAGTCGCTCGCAAGCGGAAATCCCCACCCGAGGAGGATGTCCCCCCTGCTTCGGTGCGACAAGGTTGTCGCGACCTGCCTTAAGGCGGTAAAGCGCGGTAAGACGATGTGCGTGACAGGGCTTTATACGAAATTCCAGCATCTGCTCTTTAAGATCCTACCGGATAAGATACTCACAAGGCTCTGGCTCGGCATGCTCGTCTACCCCGAAAAGGAGGAGGACTGATGGGCAGAAAAAGCTTTCCCGGCGGTGCCGTTTTAGCGCCCGTTCCGCCCGTTTTGGTGACGGTCAGCGACGGTGAAAAAACCAACGTTTTGACGGTTGGCTGGTGCGGTATTCTTGCTACGGTTCCGCCCCGCACCTACGTATCCGTTCGCCCGTCAAGATACTCCTACGAGATACTTAAAAGGGGCGGCGAGTTCGTTATAAATCTCGCGACAGCATCTATGGCGCGCGAGGTGGACTACATAGGCATTTATACCGGAAAAAAGGTCGATAAATTCAAAAAATGTAACCTTACGCTTACAAAAAGCGAGAAAGTGACCCCTCCGACGATAGTCGAGTGTCCTATCGCGATAGAGTGCCGAGTGACCGAGGTCATACCCATGGGCTCGCACGACGTGTTCCTTGCCGACATCGTCGGCTTCACGGCAGACGAGAGGATCATCGACGAGGGCGGCAGGCTTGATTTTGCAAAGGCAGACCTTCTCGCCTACTCTCACGGAGAGTATTTTTCCCTCGGAGAGAAGCTCGGCTCCTTCGGATTTTCGACGAAGAAAAGGGACGCTGACGAGGGGTCAAAAAACAGCGCGCTGGCAAGCGCAAACAGCGCAGAAAAGGCTACCGTTAAAAGCACAGAAGGGGGCGCAAAAGCTGCCAAGGCGAGCCCCGAAAATGGCAAGAAAAGCGGCACGAAAAATGTGCCTCTAAAGGACGAGAGCGAGCGCAAGCCTTTCTACGAGGACTTCATAAAAAGGGGTAAGAAAAGAAGATGAACAAGCAGGAAAATATAAAAAACAGAGTTCTTTCGCTTATCGAATCCGAGTTTGAGAGCGATGCCGCCTTCGAGCGCGCAATGTCCCTAAAGACCAAGACGGTAAACAACTGGAGACGCGGCAGAAGCGCATCCTATATGAAGATCCTGCCTGCGCTTTCCGAAAAATTCGGCGTTAATATCGGTGAGCTTATGGATATGCCCTTAAGGCGCGATACCTCCGAGCTTTCCGACGAGGAATTGCACCTGCTTCACCTTTACAGACGTGCGCGCACGATGCCGACGAAGATGCGCGAGGCGCTTCGCGAGACTATCGAGGCGACGATCAACCTCTATATGGTCACCGCAAACGAGCAAAAGGCGGCGAAAAAACGCGCCGCCGCAAAAAAAGAAAAGGCTAAAGAATCCTAAAGGAAGCAAAAATGGTATATTTACAGTCATTCACGATGCCGACCGACTCACAAGAGGTCGACTTTCTCGTATGGGATAAGCGAGCGAATATGACCTGCTTTTCCTCGCGCTATCCCTTTGGGCTTTTCAAGGGGCGCGAGCTTCCCGAGTTGTTTTTTAACGACGTAACGATCTTCTACGGAAATAACGGAAGCGGAAAAAGCACGATACTTAACGTAATTGCCGAAAAGCTCGGACTTAACAGAACGACCCCCTATAACCGCTCCGCGTTTTTCGACGATTACGTCAACCTCTCCGACTACGTTCTTGAAAAGGCTATCCCCAAGGGGAGCAGTATTATTACGAGCGACGGAATCTTTGAACGAGTTCTCGACATTCGCCGCGTTAACGAGGGAATCGACGACCGCAGAGAGGCACTTGTGCGCGAGTATATCGAGGAAAAGACGAGCGAAGCGCCAAACCTGCTTCGTGGGCTCGACGACTTTGACAGATGGAAGAGGGCAAACGAGATGAGAAGCCCAAACAGGTCGCAGTCGTCGTTTCTAAGAAAGAATCTCGTCCGAAACCTTGAGGAAAGGTCGAACGGCGAGAGCGCGCTTGCCTACTTTGTTGACTCGATAAAAGAGGGTTGCCTTTACCTCTTAGACGAGCCGGAAAACAGCCTTTCCGCAGCCAATCAGATACAGCTCAAATATTTTATCGAGGACAGCGTCAGAAGCTTCGGCTGTCAGTTTATAATCTCAACCCACTCGCCCTTTCTCCTTGCAACCGAGCACGCGACGGTGTACGATATCGACACCTCGCCCGTAAGGGAAAGGGAGTGGTACGAGCTCGAATCGGTAAGAGCATACTTCAAGTTTTTTAAGGAAAACGAGTGGAGATTCAATGTCTGATCCTTCAGAAAATAAGATCAAAGTCGTAATTAAAAAAACACAAGCAAAAATGCTAAAAGCACCCGATGCAAAAAACGCATCGGGTGCTTGGTTTTTGTAAATATTAGTTGTCAAAAGGCTTATATATTCGCGATATTTTGGATTTTAAGGATATCCCCGGGTGTAGCGCCATCGCCAAGACCGCCCGTGCCAACGAAGAAGCTCTCTCCGTCATAGGCAAGGGAAAGCGCATAGGAATTAAGGGTAGAAAAGCGGCAAAGATCAACAAGCTCACCGTCAACGTACTCGCTTACCGTGTTCATAAAGCTCCCCTTCTCTTCCTCCTCGAACGAGAGCACGAACACCCTATCGCCGTAAGCATAAAGGTCGCTTACTACCCTGCCCTCGGGGGTCAATTCCTCATAGGTCAGAAAATCTGCCGTAGAAAAAAGCCTTCCCGAGGTGAAAAGGGTCTCTTCCCCGAGCGCGATCGTCTTAAAAAGGTTTTGATATATCCTTTTACCGTCCTTTACGTAAAATCCGATGCCCTTACCGCGAAGGTCACTGTAAAACTCAAAGCCCGAGTCCTCGAGCCTGTATATCTCGTAATTTATAGAGCCGCCGTCCTGCCTCTCGCTAATGACGAGCGCGTAAAGCTCACCGCCCTGCGGGAAGAAATTATAAGCGCGGAAGAAGGCGCGCCCCTCGTCCGAAAAAAGGCTCACCCCATCCTTAAAAAACGGCACGGCGGTGTAGGTCTCCCCGTCATACGCTATCACGGGCGAGTCGGTATTCGTCACCGTTCCGATGCCGAAATAACAGATGCCCTCGTAAAGAAACGCGTCAAAGCAGTGCGCGCCGTTCGGTAGGGTCGCGTGGATTTCTGCCCTGCCGTCCCTTACGGTATAATAATTTGCCGCATCCCAATCACCGCAGGAGTCGTTTCCCGCGATAAAAAGAGTGCCGTCGATCATACGCATATCGCCAAGCGCCTCGTCGTTCGTGAGGTAGGAGGTGTCCCAGGTATCGGTCGAAATATCGTAAACGAAAAGCGGTGTCCTGCCGGAATTCTTATCGTAATCTCCGGTGCTTACGTAAAGCCTGCCGTCAAGGATCTCCATATCCCATACGTTCCTCGGCGTGATGCTATCGCCGTAGTGCGCGGCAATAACGTCGGGAAGCTTCTCGGGCTTCGTATAAAGCGGGTCGTGGCTATGAATCTCACAGCCGGTAAGCATGAGCGCAAGAAAAAGCGCGAAAACGAGCGCAGCAAAAGCCATTTTTTTCACGATAGCACCTCCTTTTTCTATCTATTATACACTATTCACACGCTCGCGGTCAAGTCCTTTTTTCTCCCCGAGGTACAGCGGGCGGAGAAAAAAGAGAAAAAACGCAAAAATAAAAAACGCTTCCCCCACGGGCGGGCAGGGATAAATAATCCTACGCGCGAGTGCGTATAATATTATAAAGGAAGAAAACCGAAAACGGCAAAAGCTGCTTCATTAGGAAATCTCGGGCAAAAATGGGCCGATTTTTAGCACTTTCACCGCGCGGCGGCTAATTATTAACAAAATGTTCACAAAATTTATTATACTAAGCCTTGACTTTTATGGGTTTTTGGGGTATATTATATATACGATTGTTAGCACTCGGACAACTTAAGTGCTAAAACGAAAAAAGAGAGGTGAGAATTTTGGACGATTCAAGGCTTACACCGCGAAAGCTTAAGATCTTAAAGGCAATAGTGGACGCTCACATCGAGGGCGGCGAGCCGGTCGGCTCAAAATATCTTGCTAAGGACACGGGGCTTACCTGCTCCTCGGCAACCATCAGAAACGAGATGGCAGAGCTCGAGGATATGGGCTACCTCGTTCAGCCGCACACCTCGGCAGGAAGAATTCCCTCACAGCTCGGCTATAAGCTTTACGTTGACGCGCTCGTTAAGCAGTACAGCGAAACGCGCACCGAGATCGACGAGATAAACGAACGACTGCGCTACAAGCTCACCGAGATGGACGAGATACTCGCGGAGGCATCCCGCCTTGCCGCATCCTTTACCGACTACACCGGCATCGCCTTTAAAACGGGCGCGGGACAGACGAGGATAAGGCGATTTGACACGGTCTATCTCTCGCCAAAGGATTTCCTTCTCGTTATGATGTTTGAGGGTGACGTTGTCAAGACAAAGACCGTGCGCTCTCCGATAGCGCTCGCAGAGGGCGACGTCGCAAGGCTTAAGGACGGCTTTAATATGTACCTCGTTAACCTTACGTCGGACGCGATAACAATGCCGCTTATCGTTAAGATCGAAACGCTTATGGGACACGCAGGTGCCGTCGTGCATCACGCGATCAAGACGGTCTACGAGTCGATGCGCGAGCTTGACACGGCAGACATAAAGCTTGACGGAGTTACGAAGCTTCTCGAGTACCCCGAGTATTCCGACGTTAAAAAGGTCAGAGGACTTCTCGGCGCTATTGAGGAGAAGGATAAGCTCCTCGACGCGATCTCATCAAAGGTCACGGGAG
>JAFYRZ010000033.1 GCA_017546745.1 Clostridia bacterium | reverse complement strand
ACCCATCGCGGAAGCTCCCGCACCCGTAGCAGAGCCCGTCATGGAGAAAGCCTCCCCGGTCACGATCGTTTATAAGCCCCAAGAGGCACCTGCACCTAAGGCAGAGCCCGCACCGGTGGCCATAGCTCCCGCACCTAAGGCAGAGCCTGCACCGGTAGCCATAGCTCCCGAGCCTAAGGTTGAAGAGCCCGCGTCCGAGGCAGCCGAGCCTATCGCAAGCACGACCGAAATGCCCAAGATAGACCTTAACATTATTAGAAACCCTGAGGCAGAAGCCTTTTATCAGAAGAAAAAGATAGAGGAAAAGAACGAGGAGATCGTGTCCTCCCACAAGCGCTTTGGCGTAAAGATAAGACGCCCCCTCGCTCTTCTTGTCGATACGGTTTTCTCCACCCTGATTGCAATCATACTCGCTGTTGGAGCAACCTTCATTACGGCGTTTCTTATGCTTCCCGAAGATATTATCGCGACCGCAGTGGGTGTCTTTGCCGGTGTTGGATATGGCTTTGCTTTCATGCTTCGCGACGCTATCGCAGGCGGAACGAGCCTTGGTAAGCGCATATTTGGTCTTTGCGTCGTTGATAAGGTAAACGCGACGAAGCCCGTGGTTTGGCAGAGAGTAGTTCGTACGCTTGGTCTGGCGCTTGCTTCCACTCCGGACGCTATCGTGGCGCTGATCTGTGGCAGAAGCATCGGTGATTTCATTGCCGGCACGGCAGTTGTCAGCCGGAAGGATTACAACAGAAGACTTGCGGAAAAGAATCCCCTCGATCCTCCCGTTAAGGTAAGAAAGAACAGAACCGGTGTTACTGCATTCCTTACCCTCGTTGCTATGGCTCTTGTAGTTGCTTTGGTGGCAGGCTTTAGCTACGTTATGACAATTATGCTTGAGAACGAGAAGCAGACCGAGGAATATCTTTACGCATACGATGCGCTTATTGAAAGCGATGAGTTTGCCGCAACCGGTGCTGATTCCTCCGAGCTTATATTCACCGCATTCGACCGTTACTCGACCCTTGAGGACGGCGGATCGGTCACGATCGTTGAATATACCTTTGAAACCGAAGAGTATTATATTTACGTCACCGTAGAAAGCTCGGTTGACGGAATAAGAGTAACCGATATCATAGTAGAATCGGTATACATTTTTGAATAAATAAAAGTGAGGCTCACGTGCCGTCCGTTAGGATAACCCGTGAGCCTCGTTTTTTATAAAATTTTAAGCCTTGGTATTCTTAAGAAGATCGCGGATATCGCGAAGAAGCTCCTCGGTCGTGGGATTATTCTCGCGCTCGATCCTTGCCTTCTCCTCGGCCGCCTTTTTCTCCTCCTCGGCAGCTCTTGCCTTCTCGGCATAGTAAGCGTCAACAGCAGCCTTGTCGGAAAGCTTAATTCCGCGCTCTCTCATAGCCTTTCTGTCTGCCTTAGAGTGCTTGCCTGCGATAAATTCCTTCTGCTCCTCGCGAAGCTTGTTGAAGATCTTCACGATGGTGAAAAGCACGAATGCGATGATAAAGAAGTTTATCACAGCGTTGATAAACGCGCCCCAGTCTATGTAGATTGAGTTTGCAAGGTCAAGCGTTCCGTCCTCGAGATAAACGCCCTTAAGCACGGTAAATACCTCGCTCAAGGAATTAGCGCCGAAGATAAGAGCGAGAAGCCAGTTGATTATAGGCTTAAGAATGTTGTTGGAAAGACCGTTTACGATCGCGGTAAACGCGCTACCAACGATAACACCGACAGCCATATCAACAACGTTGCCGCGTGTTATAAAGGTTTTGAATTCAGAGAAAAATTTCTTCATTTCTTCACTCCTTAATATTTTGTTTTACAAAAATATTATACTCTCAAAACTCCGGTTTGTCAATAGTAAGTTATATCAAAGCCTGCGTGGTAAATTATCCATATCTGTTTTTTTACCCGAAGGTATTGACATTCTTAATCGGTGTATGATAAAATATAATTGTATAAGGGTAACGGCTCGCTCGTTCCGTTATACAATTTCAGCCCTAAAAGGAGAAAAGAAAATGATTATTGCCATTATTTCGATTATCGCGATAGCCGTGCTTCTTCTCGTGCTCGGTTATCTTAAAGCACCGCCGGATACCGCTTTTATTATATCCGGTCTTGGTAAAAAGAGAATTCTTATAGGTAAGGCGGGCTGGAGAGTCCCCTTCTTCGAGAGAGTAGATAAGCTTTCTCTCGGCGTTATGCAGGTTGACGTAAAGACCAGCGAGGCAGTTCCCACAAACGAGTTTATCAACGTTACCGTAGACGGTGTTGCTAACATCAAGGTTTCCTCCGACCCCGAGCTTCTTAAGCGCGCGGCAGAGGCGCTTCTCGGTAAGACCCGCCAGGAGATGGTCAACCTCGTTACCCAGGTTCTTGAGGGTAATATGCGTGAGATCGTCGGCTCGGTTGGACTTAAGGAAATGGTTCAGGACCGTCAGGGTGTTGCAAAGAAGATCACCGAGAACGTTGTTCCCGATATGGAAAAGCTCGGTATCGAGGTCGTTAACTTCAATATCCAGAACTTTAAGGACGGTGCCGGTACCATAGAGAATATGGGTATCGACAACGTTGAGCAGATCAGAAAGAACGCGCAGATCGCAAAGGCGAACGCACAGCGTGATATCGCTATCGCAACCTCTAATGCACAGCAGGAGGCAAATGCCGTAAAGGTCGAGGCAGAGAAGAAGATAGCAGAGCAGAACGCAGAGCTTGCAGTTCAGCAGGCGGATATGAAGGTCCGCGCAGATACAAAGAAGGCAGAGGCAGACGCCGCTTACTCCATACAGCAGGAAAATCAGCGTAAGGTCATAGAGATCGCTAAGACTAACGCAGATATCGCAAGACGCGAGAAGGAGGCAGAGCTTGCCGAGAAGGAGATCGCTATTAAGGAGCGCGAGCTTGACGCAGAGATCAAGAAGCAGGCAGACGCACTTAAGTATCAGTCCGAGAAGCAGGCAGAGGCAGACCTCATAAAGCGCCAGAAGGAAGCAGATGCAAGACAGTACGAGGCTATCAGAGCTGCCGAGGCTAAAAAGGCGGAGGCAGAGGCTGTCCGCTACGCTATGGAGCAGGAGGCTGCAGGTATCAGAGCTAAGGGTCTTGCTGAGGCAGAGGCTATCGAGAAGAAGGCAGAGGCACAGAAGAAGATGGGTGAGGCATCCGTCCTTGAGATGTACCTTAGCGCCCTTCCCGAGGTCGTTAAGAATGCCGCCGCTCCCCTTGCAAGAACCGATAAGATCGTTATGTACGGTGACGGCAACTCCACAAAGCTTATCCGCGACGTTATGAACAGCACCGACCAGATCATGGACGGTGTTAAGCAGTCCACCGGTATCGACCTCCCCGGTCTTATCGCGGGCTTCGTTGGCGGCAAGGCTGCAGGTATGGCTAATAATACCACACCCACCGAGGAATGATTCCCTCGTAAAGGGATGTTTACTTAAACAAAACAAAACGCGCTCTGTCGATCTCGGCAGAGCGCGTAATTTTAGTTAGCCTTAGCCGTGAGAGCTAATATAAAATGCCGATAAAAAAATAACACATTATTAAAGCCAAACTTTTTTATTTTTTTTGAAAAAAGGTATTGACAAAACGTCTAACTTCTGCTATAATATTGTCTGTTCGGTGATGCTGGTGTGGCTCAATGGCAGAGCAGCTGATTTGTAATCAGCAGGTTGTTGGTTCGACTCCGATCACCAGCTCCATAATAGGGGGGAATTCCCGAGCGGCCAAAGGGGGCAGACTGTAAATCTGTTGTCACTGACTTCGCTGGTCCGAATCCAGCTTCCCCCACCAAACAAAAACCTCGTCCTTGTGACGAGGTTTTTTGTTTGGCGCGCGAAGCGCCTTCGGAGCAGGCACTTGCCTTGCAAGTGCGCTGGTT
>JAFYRZ010000032.1 GCA_017546745.1 Clostridia bacterium | reverse complement strand
TATAGATCACAAAATCTTTAAGGATATTATAGATTACTTAAGGCCCGAGGATATGCTCGTCGTAAATTCCTCAAAGGTCATCCCTGCGCGACTTCTCGGTGTTACCGACAAGACCGGCTCGCCTATGGAGCTTTTGCTTCTTCGCGCGGTTGAGGGTGGCAGATGGGAAACGCTCGTTCGCCCCGGTAAGCGCGCTAAGGTTGGCGCAAGCTTCACCTTTGGCGGCATTCTTCGCGCAACAGTTACCGATATCGTTGAGGGGGGCAACCGTCTCGTAAAATTTGATTACGATACCGAAAAATACGATAACATTTACCGAGTGCTTGACGAGGTGGGAAATATGCCCCTGCCTCCCTACATAACCAAAAAGCTCGAAAACAAGAACGATTACCAGACCGTCTATGCCAAGGAGGAGGGCTCTGCCGCCGCTCCCACCGCAGGGCTTCACTTTACCGAGGAGCTTCTTGAAAAAATCAAGGCAAAGGGCGTCGGCTACGGAGAGGTAACGCTTCACGTTGGTCTTGGTACGTTCCGCCCGGTTAAGGCGGAGCGCATCGAAGAGCACGAGATGCACGCGGAATTCTTCCACATAGAAAAAGAGGTGGCAGACGAGATAAACCGCCGCAGAGCAAACGGTGGCAGGATAATTGCCGTCGGCACCACCGCGACCCGCGTTCTTGAGTCTGCGTCAGCCCCCGACGGTACCGTCTTACCGATGAGTGCCGAAACCGCAATATTTATCTACCCCGGCTATAAATTCAAGGCAACCGACGCACTTATTACAAATTTCCACCTGCCCGAGTCTACGCTTATTATGCTTATCAGCGCCCTCGCAGGTAAGGAAAACGTTATGAATGCGTATAAAACCGCAGTGGAGCAGAGATACAGATTTTTCTCCTTCGGAGACGCGATGCTGATTGTATAAAAATGAATAATTGAAAACATAACTTTACATATTGGAGGACTTATGAACAAAATTAAGATTGGATGGAGTGCTGTAAGCATCGTTCCCGAGGGAAGAAGAGTTAGCCTTGCAGGACAGTTTTATGAGAGAATTTCCGGCGAGGTAGAAACCCCTCTCTTCGTTTCTGCGCTCGCTCTCGATACCGGTAACGATCACGTTATATTCGTCGGCTGCGACCTTGTTTGCACAAGCACGAAGCTTCTCGCCGACGTAAGAGATCTTATTCCCGAGGACTGCGGCTTTGATAAGAGTAAGCTTATCATCAGCGCAATACATAGCCATACCTCTATGGAATACGGACAGCGTGACGATGACTTTGACTGTATGCTTTCTACTATCGACGATCTTATGCCCGAGGGCATAAAGTACGTTCCCCTCGTGACAGACGACTCTGCCGATATCCTTAAGGGTGAGGAGGCGAGAGCATTCCTTGCAGAGCGTATAGCAAAGGCGGCTATGGAGGCGTTTGCAAACAGACGCGAGGGCGCTATTGCGTTCGGCTTTGGCCGTGCGGCAGTAGGACAGTGCCGCCGCGCTTGCTATGACGACGGCTCTGCTAAGATGTGGGGCAACACCAATCTTGCGAACTTTACCGAGCTTGAGGCGGGTAACGACTCGGGTATCGAGCTTATGTTCACCTACGATGAAAATAAGAAGCTTACGGGTGTTATCGCAAACGTTGCCTGCCCCGCGCAGGTGCTTGAGCATCAGAATTTCATCTCCTCCGACTATATGGGTAAGGTGCGCGACCTTATTAAGGCGGAGTACGGTGAGGAGGTTTCTTTCCTCGGTCTTGTATCTCCCGCCGGCGATATGTGTCCCCGTGACCTCGTTCGTTGGGTAGACTCTCCCGTTTGCAAAAAAGACCCTAACATCCACCGCGATAAGGTGGTAGAGCGCCGTGCCGATCCCTCTATGTTCGATATCAAGGGCTGTGAGAAGGCGGCAAAGAGAATTGCCACCGAGATCTTCTGGGCGCTTGACGAGGTTACCGAATACGTTACCGAGACCGAGATCGTACACAAGCCGCTTACGATAGATATGCCCCTGCGCCGCGTTACCATAGACGAGTATAACAAGGCTTATCAGGCGGTGAAGGATTTCTTCGCAACCTGTACCACTGATATCAACTACGAGGATAACGCGAGAATGCAGATCCACAGCGGAACTCTTTCGAGATACCACGTTCAGCAGACGGTTGACCTCTATCCTATCGAGGTACACGTGCTCCGCGTTGGCGACGTTGCCTTTGCGACCAACCCCTTTGAGCTCTTCCTTAACTACGGAAACCAGATAAGAGCGAGAAGCCTTGCAAAGCAGACCTTCCTTATCCAGCTTTCCTGCGGCTCGTTCGGCTACCTTCCCACCAAGAAGGCAGAGGAGGGAAGCCACTATTCCGCATTCGTAGGAAGCGGAACCTCGGGCCACGTTGGCGGTGACATTCTCGTAAGAAAGACCGTTCAGACGATAAACTCGCTTTTTGAGGAGAAATAATTTCTAAAGAATACGGCAGAGAAACGGCGTTCAGCTCGGATCTCTGCCGATTTAAAATCTTGACAAAGATATATCTTTGGTTTATAATAAAGAAAATGAAATTTGGGGGACACGGTATGCTTTTCGTATGCCCGAAGTGTAAAGGAAAACTGAATATTACACCCTTTGGCGCACTGTGCGAGGCAGGACACTCCTACGATAAGAGCAAAAAGGGGTATTTTAACCTGCTTTTGTCGCGCGGCGGCGGTGTCCACGGTGATAATAAGATGATGGTGGACGCAAGGCGCGACTTTCTCGGTAAGGGCTTTTATTCGCCCTTGGCAGAGCGAGTGGCAGACCTCGTTTTAAAAAATACGCCCCGTCTTGCCTCGGTGCTTGACGTTGGTTGCGGTGAGGGGTATTATACCGACTATTTTGAGCGCGCACTTGCCTCGCGTGACGGCGAGAGCCGCGTATACGGCTTTGATATCTCAAAGGACGCGGTTATAAGAGCCGCACGCAAAAATCCGGCACTCAGCCTTGCCGTCGCATCAGCCTACGATATGCCGATAGCCGACGGTGCGGTTGACGTCGCGGTAAATATGTTCTCCCCTCTTGCAAGAGATGAGCTTCTTCGCGCGCTTAAGCCCGGCGGTATATTCATTATGGCTATCCCGGGTAAGGAGCATCTTTTCGGGCTTAAAAGCGCCCTTTACGATACACCCTACAAAAACGAGGTGCAGGATTCAGCTCTCGAGGGCTTTGAGCTTTTAAAAACGGAAAATATAAGCTATAACGTAACCCTCGATAATAGCGAGGATATCCTTAACCTGTTTCGTATGACGCCCTACGCCTACCGCACGTCGAGCGTCGGCAAAGAGCGAATAGAGAGCCTTGAAAAACTCGAAACTGCTATCGAATTTATAACTTTTGTTTACAAAAAGCTGTAAAGTGTAGGAAAAATCCCACAAAAACCAAAGTAACGGAGAAATAAAATGAATCTTAATCATGGTAAATATCTTGCCGTAGACTACGGTGACCGTCGTACCGGTCTTGCCGATTGCGACCCAACGGGGCTTGTTGCTACGGGTATCGGAACGGTGTCCCCCGGTGGAATGAGAAACACTGCCGAGGTCGTTGCCGTCGAAGCAAAAAAACGATCCTGTAAAAAAATAATAGTCGGACTTCCTAAAAATATGGACGGCTCGGAGGGACCCCGAGCCGACGTTATAAAGAGCTTTATCGAGATACTTCGCGAATACACCGACATAGAGATCGACACCTACGACGAGAGAATGACCACGATGGAGGCGTATCGCTTCCTCGGAGAGACCGGCACGTTCGGCAAAAAGCGCAAAAACGCCGTCGACACCCTCTCCGCCCAGATCATTCTCCAAAACTACCTCGACCGCGAGAGAAATTCATCAAAAAGCTGAATTTTCCGAGAGCATTTTGGTTTTTGTTACCAAGCTGCTCTCTTTTTTTGCTTTTATCGCCTTAAAACCGAGTTTCTTTCCTGCCTATATATTTAGCGCACGCGGGCGAAATTCTATTTAAAGGAAGAAAATTCGACGCATACCCACTTGAATATGCAATATATACGCATAAATATGCAATTATGCACATCAAAATATATACAATATGCACAAAACAAGGGCGTTGATTTGTGCAAACTGCCGAATTTGAAGAAAATTCTAAAAAAGGCTTGCATATTTATTCTAAAAGTGCTACAATATCTACATCAAAAAAATCACTCGCTTGAGAGGAAAACAAAAAATGGATAAGAAAAACATCAAAAAGGTCGTTCTTGCTTACTCCGGCGGACTTGATACCTCGATTATCATTCCGTGGCTTAAGGAGAACTATAATAACTGTGAGGTCGTTGCGGTTTCGGGTAACGTAGGACAGGCAGACGAGCTTGAGGGTCTTGAGGAAAAGGCTATCAAGACCGGCGCTTCCAAGCTTTACGTTCTTGACCTTACCGAGGAATACGTTGACGATTACATCATCCCCTGTCTTAAGGCAGGCGCGATCTACGAGGACTATCTCCTCGGTACGAGCCACGCGCGTCCCTGTATCGCAAAGGCGCTCGTTGAGATCGCAAAGAAGGAGAACGCAGACGCTATCTGCCACGGCTGTACCGGTAAGGGTAACGACCAGGTTCGTTTCGAGCTTGCTATCAAGGCATTCGCACCCGATATGCCTATCATCGCTCCCTGGCGTGAGTGGAACATCAAGTCCCGTGACGAGGAGATCGAGTATGCCGAGGCACACAACATTCCTCTTAAGATAAATCGCGAGACCAACTATTCAAAGGATAAGAATTTGTGGCACCTTTCTCACGAGGGTATGGATCTTGAAGATACCGGCAACGAGCCCATGTATGAAAAAGAGGGCTTCCTTGAAATGGGTGTATCTCCCATTGCCGCACCTGACAAGCCTACCTACGTTACCATCGATTTCGAGCAGGGTGTGCCCGTTGCT
>JAFYRZ010000031.1 GCA_017546745.1 Clostridia bacterium | reverse complement strand
TTTCATAATCAAATGTAACGAGCTCGGTTTCAATGAAATCCTGGAAGATCTTATTCTGGAATACGTTAGTCAAGGAGTTGGGATTACTTGTATCGGTAAGCGCATCAAGCGTTGTAGCGGGATCAAGAAGCTGAAGGAATCCCTCGTTACACTTGTCACCGAACATATCGTAAAGAGTGATGCTGTTTACCGCGCTGTCAAGGTCGTAAATAGGATAATTTGCGATCGATGCAAGAATACCCTCAACAGGATTTCCGTGTCTATCGACCCAGCCACTCTCTACGGCAGTCGTGAGAGGATCGTCTTTGATCTCGGTATAACCGAGAGCCTCGGAGATCTTTATCTCGCGAACCTTGTCCTCAAGCTTTTCGGGATCGGTTATATCGTCGATCTTAAGGTTAGAGAATCTCAAGGTAAGACCCGATGCGGGAAGGTAGGTGAAAACGTCCTCGGATACCTCCTTTGCTTCGCACCATACGTAATCCTCAATATTTCTTACACCGTTAAGGATCTCGTTCATCGTATTGTTATCAACGGGAACGTACACTCCGTCAACAAGCTCGCACAGCTCATATCCCTCAATATCTCCGAAATAAAGCTTATGGACCTCAACGTTAAGCTCGTTTATCTTTGCGGTAGCAAGCTTTGCCATAACTCCGGTAACAAGCTTCTCGGTATTGCCAACCCTTTCATACCAATGGGAGTCATCAATTACGTTACCATCAGCATCGGTATGGTGATAGTAGCCGAGAATGTCAGCGATCGTCATATTCTTAACAACCCCGTCGATCTCGAATACTCTCTTATCGATAATAAGCGACATTACACCGGTTACCGGCTGACCAGCGGTATCGACCCATTCGCCCTTTACGCTATCGTAGGTATAACCGAGAGCGTCGGCAACGAGGATATTTTTGACCGTTTCCTCAACGATATCGTCGTTAGACATATCGTTCATCGTAAGGTCTGCGAAATAAACTATTATTCCCTTTGCGGGGCGAGTAAAGAGCGAATCCTCGTACCATGTATCATCCTTAAGATAGAAGCCCATGATCTGACCAAGCTTGATCTCATAGGACTCTGCCGCAAGATCAGAGATCTTTGTATCCGCAAGAGCGTGCATAAGCCCCGAAACCTTATTACCGTTACCGTCAAGAAGATCGCCTACGAAATAAGCCTCACCGTTTGAATCGGTTCCGTTCGTAAGAGCCTCCTTGTAATTAAGAACGTCCCTGACGGTAATATCGTTGATAAGGTCGTTATTAAGCTCCGTAACCTTTTTGTCCGCGAATATCTTCATAACTCCGCTTGCCAAAAACCACTCGTCATCAGCGGGATCGGAGTTATCCTTGTCGTCAAGCGTATACCACTCGTACTTCGGAACCGTCTCTCCGTTTTTATCGGTAACGTAGATTACGTTACCAAGCTCGTCAAGCGCTACGCGCTTTTCATAGCCAAGTACCTCTCCGACCTCAAGCCCCTTGATAATTCCGTCAACTCTATCGGGATCCGAAAGATCCGTTACGGAAAGGTCTACGAGATGAAGAATAAGACCTGACTTCTCGCTAAGCACAAGTCCTGCGGGATTTGTTGAATCATCCTCGATAGCATACCATTTTTCACCGATACCTACGTATCCGAGGACGTCGTAAATATAAATATCGTCTATTGCACTTGAAATCTCATCTATCCTTTTATCTGCAATAGCCGCAATAACTCCGTTAAGCCTTTCGGCTCCGTTATACCATACGGTTACCGTAGCACAAACCGATCCGTCGCGGTCAGAGATGAGCTTTTCCTCCTTGGTATAACCGAGAATATCTGCAATCGTAAGTCCGTCGATTATATTATCTGCGGTAAGCTCAACCTCACCGGAAAGTATCTCGCCTACCTTATAATTTGAGATCTTTTTCTCAAGCGCGCCGACAGCGGCATCATCAGGTGTGCCTTTTATGCCGTCCGCACCGGTCGAATACCAAATATAACCGTCAGACTCAAGAGAAGGAACGCCAAGATCGTCGTAAACCGTCTTAAAGGTTTCCTCAAAGAGGGTATAATAACCCATCATCTCACCAAAATAAACGTCGTTAAATGCGGAAGTAAGATCGTAATCGGGATCATTCATAAGTCTACCGATATCAAGGCTTGCAACGCCCTTATCCATACCGGTAAGAGCAACCTCCTCGGTATCGGGAATACCGTCACCGTTTTCGTCAACAGGGTTGCCATATGCATCCTTCTTATTAGTTGTCTTAGTCCAATAATCGATTACACCGTCGTTATCCTCATCAACGGGATTGTAGCCCAAAAGATGACCGCCCATAGTGCCGTCAAATATATCAGAGACCTCATATCCACTGTCCGAATCGAGAAGTCTGCCGATATTTACGTCTGCGATAATAGCGTTAACTCCGCTTACCTTTTCACCGGGCATACCGTTATCGTCGTAATACCACTCGTAAACGGGGTATTTAACCTGTACGGGATCGCCGTTTTCATCGAACACAACGTTTCCGTTTTCGTCGAGCTCGTAAATAGGAGAGCCGTTTTTATCAAACGCGAGGTCAAAGACAAGCTCTCCACCCTCCGTTTTCTGCACACCGATATATCCCATAGCCTCACCTACAAATATCCCCTCGAAGAGCGAGCCGGTATCAAAATCACCGCCGGTAAGATCACCGATAGCCGTGTTTACAGCGTTTTTAAGTATAGAATCGACAGGAGTCGTGCAGTTTGATGCGTATTTTTTGTTACCGAGAGCATCCGTAACGATAGAATACTCTACCTTCTGGCCCGAATAATCAAGAGCATACCATTCGATAACGTTACCCGAAAGATCGTAATTAGGTACGTAACCGAGAGCATCACCAAGGTAAGCGCGAGAAAGAAGGGCGGTCACGTCAAACGAGCCCTCTGTAAGCCCCTCTATGCTGCCGAATGAAAGTCCTCTTACAAGACCTGTAACGTTATTACCGTCAGCATCCACAAAGCCGAATACGATAGGCTCACCGTTCTCATCGGTGAGTAGCCCACCAATATCGTCATAAAGATATACGGGCTCATAGCCTAAGAGCTTTGCAATAGTTGCATCCTCAAGAAGCGCCGACATAGAAAAGACGTAGGTACCGTTTTCGTCCTGCACGATAAGCTCACCGAGAGCTGTGCCCTCAAGAAGCGAGGAAAGGGCAAAGGAATCAAGGTCCATAAATGCACCGAGAAGGCTCTCAAGCATAACCTCTCCGATATCGTTCTTAACAACCGATAGAATTCCCTCACCGTTTTTAACCGCCTCAAGCACTCTGGATATTCCGAGAGGTGCGATAAGCTCGGGTATGGTAGGATGATCGGGATCCTTATAGATCACCGAATATTCCCCGCTCACCTCATCATATGAATACTCCACGTTAAGGAAATAACCAATCTCGATGCCGTCAAATAGATAAACGAGATCAAGTCTTACGATATCCATAAGGTTCTTGCCCTTAAGCTTCTCTATCGCCGCCTCATTAAGAATCCCCTCGGGGATAAAGTCCAAAACGTAATCCGTCGAGGTATTTTCAAGAATAAAAACAAGGCCCTCCGCGGTCATAAGCGTACGTAGATCTACCTTAAGAGCTCCCTCGGGAATACGGGAAAGGATCTCATCGGTAAAGGTAACACCGTAACGCTTCATAAGCATCTCGATGGTCACCTCGGTATCTAAATTCCAAAGCGTCATCACCTCGGACACAAACTGTTGTATCGTGGTGGTGGGAAGATAAACCTCCGCCTCGGGATTAAATGTATTTGCCGGATCGTAATCTATCCAGCCGCGATCAACAAGCTCCTGCAAGGTTATCTTAGTATACGCAATATAGCCTACTCCGAAAATTGCTCCCAAGCAGGATAAAAATCCAAGTATAAACGTAAGGACAAGAGCTGTTATTTTTACGATCAACGAATTAAAAGCACGCATTTATTTTATACGCTCCTATGTATAGTTATAATTAGTATATCATCTTTTAAAAAATATTGCAAGGATTTTATTAAATTTATATTAGAAAAGTAAATATTAAACGCAAAAAACAAGGCGATAGGAGTTTTTCTCCTATCGTCTTAAAGCAAACGATAAAATATTATCAGTCGATATCCTCAACAACGGTCTTAGGAGAAATATCAAGCATCTCGGGGTGAAGAAGATATCTCTTGATCCTCTTAAAGCAAGAGGCGTAATAATAGCCGTCGCAAATTCTCTCGTCGGTTACTACCTTAAAGGTAACGAATCTGTGGCGCTCTCGCGTTCCGTCGCGCTTTACGGCATCTGCGGTAAAGATGTTTCCATACGAAAGGAAAAGCGGCAGGTTTCCGAAATTATAAAGATGATGGAAAATAGCGGGAATACCAAGCGAGCCCATAGAGGTTATGATCATAGAGCCGTGGAACGGGCTGACCTTGAGGATCCCCTTAGGAAGAAGTCCGTGATAATCAAGCCAATAAAGAACCTTGACCGCAAAACGGAAGATCGGGCGCGGAAGCTTTGTAAACTTTCTTGCGGTATCGTCAAAATCCGTAGTATCTTCAACGGCAGCCTTTGCAACGACTCTGAATTTCTTATAAACGTTATAAATGTTATCTCTCGGATCAAACTTTACCTTTATACAGGTGTCGGGAGATTCAAGAGTAAGCTCCTTTTTTATGGTCATAACGCACTCGATATCATTTCTCGCAAAAATGCGCTGACCCGAAAGAAAGCGGTTAATTCCGGGACGCTCGGAAACTACTCTTACGTATGCCGCAAGAATAACGTGAAGAAGCGTCATATCGGTATATCCCTCGCGGTGCTTTTCATCAAGATATTTTTCAATATTGGTAATATCTATAATATCCTCAAAAAAGTTTTGTGAATCAGAGCGCTCTCTCATAATAAAAGGAACGACGTAGCTCATCGCGGGAAGCGTACGAACTCGCCTCC
>JAFYRZ010000030.1 GCA_017546745.1 Clostridia bacterium | reverse complement strand
CGGTCTTTACGCGGCTCTCGGCACGAAGCTTATGCTCGACCTCTCGCGCGCAGGCGTGAAGGAGGGCGACGTCGTGGTTATCGCCCCGGAGATAAGCGCGCAAACGCTTTCTCTCTACTTTTTAGCAGAGAATACGCTTAACGCGATAGACGACGATAAGAGCCTTTTAAAATATATCCCCGCAGAGCATTATCCCGCGCTTCTCGGCGGTGCTTGGCGCTTCGCAAAGGATAAGCTTGAGTACTGGCTCTCGGGTGCATCCCCCGACCCCGACGGAATTTATAACGCGGACAGCTTTAACGAGTATTACGATATCAAGGAGGGGCTTTGCACCGAGAACGTAATGCGTCGCTATTACGACCCGAACACAATTATTTCCTTTGATACCGATATCGTCGCCCCCGACTTTATCGACTACCTTAACGAGTATATCGATTGGTGCGAGAAGCAGGGCGCGACCGTATACTTTACCTGGTGTCCCGTAAACGCGGCGGCAACAGAGGAGGGAACTGACGCAAAGACGTTAAGAGATTTTTCAAAATATATGGAGGATTCTCTCAGGTGCGAGGTTATAGGCACGCTCTGGGATTCCTACTACGGACCTATTATGGATAAGGCGTACTTCTACGACACCAACTTCCATCTTAACGATACCGGAGTAAGATACAGGTCGATAAACCTTATCAACGATATCCATTTAGCGCTTGGCGACGGTAAATATTGCACGCTTGAATTGCCCGCGCCTCCCGAGCTTCCCGAGGTCGCTATCCGATACGATAAGTACGATGAGAACGAGAAGTATTTCACCTATCGGTTAGAGCTTAGCGGTGCGGTCCTTACAGGACTTACAGAGCTCGGTAAGACTATGACGGAGCTTACCATACCCGTCGGAATAGACGGCTACGTGGTATCCGAGATTGGCTCCGGATTCCTTGAGGGTGGCTCTTGTAAGACGCTGATTATTCCAGAGGATTCTATGTGCGAGATAATCGGAAACGGCTCGCTTCATACTAATACGCTAACTACTGTTTACATTTACAAGGCTTATGACGAGCCGGGCGCACCCGGCGCGCTCATCTCTCCGCCCGAGAGCTTCCCCGCGGGACTGCGTATCTACGTCCCGAGCGTTGAGGATTATAAGAGCGGATACGAGTGGGGTAAGCTTGACTGCAACCTTGATAGCTTGCTCTCAAATATAGGTAACTGATATACAAAGGCGAGGCGCCTTTGCGCCTCGCCCACGAAAGGAAATTATGAAAAGCATAAAAAGAATTTTGACCTCGGTGCTTCTCTTGGCACTTATTGTAACCGCTCTTGCCTCCTGCGGCGGTGAGAATGACCTCGTTCGCCACGAGCTTCCCGAGATAGGTCTCTCGCTCGCGCTTCCGAAAACCTTTAAGTACGAGGAATACAGCCAACGCGGAGTTTACGCAACCTATACCAACGAGCGCTCAAGCTGCGTTGTTCTCGTTCACTATTTCGATAACGAGAGCCTTCTTCAGAACGATGGTCTCGGCGGTGACTTATCGCTTGAAAATTATATCGACTACTCGCTGCGCGTAAACCACGGCATCGAGGGCATCGACGTAGAGTATAACTCAAAGGGCAACGCGGCAACCTTTTCTATCCTCACCGCAGAAAACGAGGAGGAAGAGCCGCAGTTTATCCACTTTTGCGTTATAAAAAGCGATAAGGCTATATACCTTATCCAAATGCTTTGCTCCGCTACCGACTCGGAGTTCTACGAGGAGGAGTTTAAAAGATGGGATAAGGAATTCCGCATCGATTAAAAGGCAGCTTAAAATAGTACGACTAACTTGACGGAGGGAGGAGCGGTATGCGTTATTTTAAATATAAAAACGTTAATGAAAACTTTAATAATGCGCTAAAGGAGCAGTACAAGACATTGACCCAAGACGAAAAGCGCACCTTTCGCAAGTTAAAGCGCTTTAGAAGATTTGCTTCGACCGTCATGCTCCTTGTGTGTGTCGGACTCGTAACTCTAAGTGTCCTTTTGCTTAGAGCAATTCCCGAGCCAGACTCTTGGTTTTTTGGCATTCTCGCTATTGTAGGTGAGGTCGTTGGCGGTTTTATCTTGTTGATCGTCAGCTGCTTTTTAGCAGCTGTAATAACAAACCCATTGTGGAAAAAGGTCGAGTCCCTTCATATTCCGACAATGAGCAGGGAGATTTTTTCAAGGGCTTGCCGACATTTAAGAGATTATTACGGACTGAAAGAGCCCTACGTTGTAACAAAGTGCTTTGATGCAACCGATAAGAATTTTCAAAATCACGACGTGTGCATATTCACCGTTGGCGATGAGCTTAGAATTACCACGGATTTGGTCAGCGGATTTCTTCACGGCGAAAGAGATTTAGGTTGCTATGCCTTTATGCGGGAGGATATAACTCTTCTTAAACAAAGAAACGGAAAGTATCTGGCAGCAGAGCTGAGGGTGGATAATGCCGTATTTATTCTCGGCTACCGCGCAAAAGGGTTCGTAGATAACTTCATAAAAAAGACGGCTGACTAAATTTTTAATTTACAGATCAAGCAAAACCAAAAGCCTCTCCCCAAAGGGAGAGCCTTGGGATG
>JAFYRZ010000001.1 GCA_017546745.1 Clostridia bacterium | reverse complement strand
GCCGAGAAGAATACATCTCGCACCGGGCACGCTCTTTTTAAGCTCGCGCGCCGACGCGCAGTATTCCATAACGCCCTTCTCGCGGATAATGCGGCTGACCATAAGGAACACGGGGCTCTCGGGAAGCTCGGCACGGGTAAAGCGCTCCATATTGACTCCCGAGCCGTCGACCTTCATAGCCTTGCTCGCGGGGAGATATCCACCCTTGACGAGCTGGTCAATGTCGTCAGCGTTCTGGAAGATAACCTTATCGCAGGCGCGGAAGGCCTTCTTATAGAGCATCTTCGTGGCAAGGCGTATAAGCTTAGTCTTAATACCGCCCGACGCGTAAACTCGGCCGAGGCCGGTAACCATCGCGTAAATATGCTTAACTCCCGCGCTCTTTGCCGCCATACTTCCGTAGATAACCGGCTTTATGGTATAGCTGAAGACGAGGTCGGGGCGCTTCTCGCGCATAACGCGCTTGAGGCTTTTAAGGTAGGCGAGGTCGCCCTTTATGCTCGTATTATCCTTAACGAGCGGAACCTCGACGAACTCCGAAACGCCCAGCGCCATAATATCGTCAACGTATTCTCTGTTCGGGCCGACGACGAGAACCTCGTTGCCCGCGCTTATCATATCGCGGATAAGGTCGCCGCGGAAATTGAATACCGTTTTATTTTTCGGAGATATAACTAAAATTTTCATTATGTTTCCTTTCAGAACGGAAGTATCGAATTAAGAGTGAATATTACGTTCAGGGCATTTGCGCGTGCCTTCGTTTCTTTCATATTCACTACTCTTATACCCATATCGTAAAGCTCTTTGTTAAGATACTTTTTCATATCCAGATGATGGCGGTCCGATATACGGCGCTCAAGCGGAACCCTGAAGAGCAAATCAAGGAATCTGCGGTTGTTATATATAACCGTTATATCGAATATGTACTTCATCTCGCTTATATTCATTCCGCCCCAGCTACCCCAGGTAACCTCGTTGAAATGAATATCGGCAGGCGGATATTGCGAAGGTATCCTCTTGTACTCGTATTTTTCAATGTAAGATGCAAACAGCTTATCCACCTTGTGTGCAAGGCGTCTGTTTGCTATAAAGATTTTATACAGGTTTCGGTAAAGCTTAGCCGAAAGCTTCGGCATTTTTCTTCGGTTATAATGCTTGTACCAGTATGCACGAATGGTTTCCGAGGTCCAGTTTTTGATCTCAACGCCAACGTCGCAATTGTCCTTTAAATACATTCTCTTGCGAATTTCGTTATCACGTCTTTTGATAACGTAGCCGTTGTTATGATCTATTATGGCCTTCTTTACTTCAAAGCGGTCTATATCCGAATCGTTTTCGGGTATGGTATAAAGCGTATGACGAACGCCGAATTTATCCGATATTATCTTAGCCGCATCGCAATCAATGCTCTCCTTGTGTGCGGAGTAGTAGCTAAAGCTTCTCAGCTTGTCGTAATTACCGTTGGCTGCTGCAAACGCCGTATTACTGTCTATACCGCCGGTCAAAGAAATCGCGGCGTTATCCCACTTTTTTAAAACCAGCGTCATATTATTCCTCAGAATATCGGCGGCCGCCTCTATTACCTGACTGTATTCATCGTCGCTTTTGCACTGCTCTATGTTTTTTAACGGATAAAATCTGCGATGCTCGAGCTTCAAAAGTGCCGCGTCATAGGTATAGAAAATGTTCGGAACCACTCTCTTAACCTCGTCAAAAGCACTTATATCGGCAGGCAAATAGCAACCCATTACGCGAGGATACCACTTATATGCAACGAGCTCCTTAACGAAAGGAGTCATTTCAAGCCCGCATATATCTCCCACAAGCTGAAAATGAGAGGTTAAAAAGAACTCGTCATTACAAATACCGTAATACGCAGACTGCATTCCGGAAGGGTCGGTTATGAAAGAAAGCTTGCCGTCCACGAGCGTTCCGAGAACGAATACTCCCGTCAATTCGTCAACGGCGTCGAAGAAATCGTCGCTCCCTATCTTAGAACAAATTTTATGAAGAATAGCTTCTTCCTCAAGCTCCATAGTGAAGGGATTGTACGCGTGGCCAAAAAGAAACGCCACGTTACCGTTCAACTCGCAAAAATGAAATCCCGTAAGCTTGTGATAGCAAAAGCTCATTTCACCGATTTTGGAAAAAGACCAGTTGCCGTAAAACGGAAATGCCTCGAAATCAATGTTTTCTTTATTAGTGACAAGAAATCCTCTTATAAATAAAAGCTCACGCAAATCCTCGTTATGCTCAAGCATTTTTTCAATCATATGAACAGTTCCCTTTCAGATTTTCAAGTATAAGTTTAAAAAGCCTATCCGCGTTTCCCTCTCCGACGAAGGAGTTATGCGGAGTTATGAGTGCGTTCTCAAATTTCCAGAGCGGACTGTCACTAAGCAGCGGCTCTTCTTCAAACACGTCGAGCACAGCACCGAAAAGCTTATCCCCGAGCGCTTCATAGAGCGCCTCGGTATCCACCACTCCGCCGCGCGCGATATTGACGAGCACGGCGTCACGCTTCATTGCCACGAAGGCCTTTTTATCAAAGAGATGGCGGCTCTCTTCCGTAAGAGGCAGAGTCAGCACCACTATATCGGCAAGAGATAGCTCAAAGACGAGGTCGGAGAGCGGAGCGACCGCCTCGTAAAGCTCGTCCCGTCTCGGGTAGAGGTCAAGGCCGCGCGTATGCGTACCGAATGCGTTAAAGCGCTTGGCACACTCCGCACCCACGCTGCCGCAGCCGACGATAAGCACGTTTTTGCCGTAAAGCTCGCACAGGCCCCTGTGCTTTTCCCATCTTGCCGCGCGCTGGTTATCCGAGAAGAAGCGGCCGCGCTTATAGAGCGAGAGCACGCCCGAGAGGGCAAACTCCGCCATTGGAATACTGTATACTCCGCGTGCATTGCGCACCCGAGCTCCGCGCTCGGTGAGATAATCCATCGGGACTCTGTCGTAGCCCGCGCTGGTCAGCTGCACATATCTTAAATTCACGAAATCCTCTACACTGTGGTAGAGAAACAGGCCGTTGCAGATAACTCCCTCGGCCCACTCGGGCTCTACGGGGAGCTCACCGCGCTCGTCCTGCATAAAAACTACGCTGTGGCCGAGTGCGCGAAAGGCGTCAAGCTCTCTTTCGGTAGCACTGAAGGCTCCGGTTACGAGAAGATTCATTTATCGGTCCTCGATTTTCTGTTGACGTATGCCAACCGTACCTTTTTTTCCGTCATAGAATACAGCGCGAGAATCCCTCGGACTGCATAATGAAGGAGTGTTGCCGCCGCTAAGATAGAAGCAGTTATTGCAAACCAGTTCAAGGGGAAAGTCAGATGAGGTCTGATTGCTTCTATAATAACGAACTGAACAACGTATATTTCAAGCGTTATTTCAGACACGTACGTTACAATTTTCTTGGCATACGACGGCATACGCTCAAGCGCCGAGTCCAGCGAAGCAAAAAGCCGAAACGCAAAGTAAAGCAGCGAAAAGATTACCAGCTGATTTAAAATTTGAAGTCCCGAAAGAGCGGAGCGCCTTGAAAACAGAATCTTACTTGCAAAATACACGCCGCACGAAATTACGAACGCAACCGGCACCCACCACTTAAAATCGTTTCTGTACCTTTTATCGTTCTGCCTGAAAAATGCACCCAAAAGCATGCTTTCAAAGAAAAGGAATCTTATCATAGGCTCTTGTACGGCATCTATGTGATAATAGCTCCTGTCGTAGAAAACAAAGTACACGATAACAAACGCCGCAAAAACAGCTCCCATCACCCACAGGATATGCTTTTTCAGCACAT
>JAFYRZ010000029.1 GCA_017546745.1 Clostridia bacterium | reverse complement strand
TCGCGCGGGATCTCTACCGGAGAGTGTGTTTGCGGATCGTATCTATACTGGGTAGCGATCCTCTTTACCTTTTCCTCGGTAAAGCCGAATGAGGTGTTTTTCATTCCGACAGGATCAAAGATATTCTCTTTCATATATTCACCGAGAGGCATGCCTGAAACAAGCTCGATAAGAGAGCCAATAACGTCAAGAGAAAGACCGTAAAGCCAACGCTCACCGGGCTCAAAATCAAGGGGTGCCTTAGCTAAATACGAGGGAAATTTTACCGTCGGACATTTACCGTCGGTTTCTTCCTTAAAGCTCTTTATTGCCTGGGTGTCAAGGTTATAATTGATTCCCGAGGTCATAGTTAAAAGATGCTGTATCGTGATGTGGTTCTTGTCGGGTCTTGTATCAACGACCTTACCGTTTTCATCCCTGACCTTAACTCTTACGTCCTTGAATTCGGGGAAATAAGCATAAATCGGGTCGGTAGCTACTATCTCTCCGCGCTCGATAATCTGTGTTGCGGCAACGGCGGTTGCTACCTTTGTGCAGGAGTACATATTGTAAAGCGCGTTAGGGTTCATAGGAGTTTTATCCTTAAGGCTATCAAAGCCCGTGGTATGCCTAAAAACCTCCTCGCGGTCAAGGTATATAATAGTATCCGAGCCGGGAATTCCATAAGTGGGTAGCTCGTAATCGAGAAAATCGCGAAGTCTGTCAAACTTCATAGAGTTTTACCTGCTTTCATAATTTGAACTATTGCTTAAATTCGACCACCGTCACGCCTGCATCGCCCTCGCCGTACTGTCCGTGTCGGTAAGATTTTATTCTTCTGTCTGTTTTAAAGTATTTCCAAAGCGCCGCGCGAAGCGCACCCGTTCCCTTTCCGTGTATGATACGCACGGATGGGATGCCCGCAAGAACCGCATCGTCAAGATATTTATCAACGACGAACCAGGCGTCATCTCCTATCATACCTCTAACGTCGACCTCGGTCTTAAAGGTGGAAACAATGCTCTTCTTGACCTTGCCCTCGGAAGCCTTCGGTGTGCTGACGGGTGCTTTATATTTTTGATTACCTTCTATAAGCCTAAGCTTATCCTCGGTAACCTTGGTTTTTAATACTCCGCATGTCACGGCATAAAGTCCCTTTTTATCCTTTAGTGCCGTGATAACTCCCTCAGAATTCACGGTAATAACGTAGACCTTATCGCCAACCCTTAAGGGGCGCGGGAGCTTATAATCCTCGTCAAGAGATATCTCCTTAATAGAGATACCGTCAAAGAGCGCCTCGCTCTCGCGAAGCCTTCTTCTTATTTCCTCCTTAGCGTTCGACATCATCTTATCTCTTTGCGCCTTGTCCTCAGCCTTCTTTAATTCCTCAAGCTGGCGGAAGATAAACTCGCTCGATGCGCGTGCGCTATCAAGAATCTGCCTTGCTTTAAGTGTGGATTTTGTTATATCATCCTCACTCTTGGCAATTTTCTTGTTTATATCGGCTTCGGCAGCAGACTTAAAGCTTTCGTATTCGCGCCTAAGGTTCTCTGCCTTTTCCTTCTCTCTTTCCATCTCGATACGGTTAGTATCAAGCCGCTCGATAACGTCCTCAAACCGCTTGTTATCGCGCTCTATCTGTCTGTTTGCCTCCTCGATTATCTCGGCGGGAAGCCCGAGCTTTTCGGAGATTGCAAAGGCATTCGACTTACCGGGAGTTCCAACGACGAGCTTATATGTCGGTCTTAACGTATCGATATCAAACTCGCAGGATGCGTTCTGTACCCCGGGGGTATCAAGCGCATAAAGCTTCAATTCCGCGTAGTGCGTAGTTGCAGCCGTAAGGCTTCCGAGCGCCTTGGTCTTTTTAAGTATAGCTATGGCAAGAGCCGCGCCCTCTATCGGGTCCGTTCCGGAGCCAAGCTCGTCAAAAAGAACGAGAGATCTGTCCGAGCATTTTTTAAGGATATCAACCACGTTCACCATATGCGAGGAGAACGTGGAAAGAGATGCCTCAATGCTCTGCTCGTCACCCATGTCAACGAGGACCTCGTCAAAAAGTCCTACCGTGCTTGATTCAAGCGCAGGGATCTGAAGCCCCGCCTGCGCCATAAGGGTCAAAAGACCTATCGTCTTAAGAGTTACCGTTTTACCGCCGGTATTAGGTCCGGTAATAACGAGCGTATCAAAGCCCTCACCTATCGCTACGTCGATCGGTACGACCTTGTTTTTATCAATCAGAGGGTGTCTTGCGCGCTTAAGATCAACTACTCTTTTCTCCGCTATATTCGGGCGCTCCGCTCCAAGCTTTAAAGCAAATGATGCGCAAGCAAAATAGAACGCAAGATCTGTAATATTGTGATAATTAAGCGAAATAACGGTAGACGCCTCTGCACATTCTGCGGAAAGTGCGGCTAAAATTCTATCGATCTCCGCCTCTTCCTCTGCGGCAAGGCTCTTAAGCTCGTTATTAGCATCAACAACGGCAATAGGCTCTACGAAAAGCGTAGCACCCGAGGAGGAGGTATCGTGAACGAGTCCCTTAAGCTCGTTTTTATATTCTGCCTTAACGGGAACGACGTACCTGCCGTTTCGCATAGTAACGATATTATCCTGAAGATACTTGTTTCTGGCACCCGTAATATACCCTTGCAGGGTATCCTTTATTTTATTGTTTGCAGCTCTTATCTTTCTTCTTATCTCAGCTAATGCAACGCTTGCCTCGTCGGAAATTAGCTCGGGCGAGATGATTGCGACAGAGATACGATGCTCAAGAGCCTTGTTAGGTATTATTCTTGTGAAAACCTCGTCAAGCGAGGTAGAAAAAAGCTTATCCGTGTTAATATAATCGAGAAGAGCCGAGGAGCATCTTAAAAGCGATGCGATATCCAAAAGCTCGACAGG
>JAFYRZ010000028.1 GCA_017546745.1 Clostridia bacterium | reverse complement strand
TATGAAATTGAATTCTCCGCTAAGAAGGCAGAGAGAAATTCTCGTTGACCTTTTGTTTTTATTTATCCGAATCGTTTTTATCGGTATTTTCGTCCTTTTTAAGAGGATCGGGATCAACGTCGTCTACGCTGACCTCCCAATCGTCGGGAACACCGTTATTGTTTTTATCGGTAAACTCGCGGAAGTTGGCGAAGATATCGTCGCAAAGATTATCGGTCTTTATCTTCTCGCTCTTTTCGCGGCGAAGCTCCTCAAGAGCCTCCTTTACCTGCTCCTCGCGTGCTTTGGCAATAGCCTCGTCGTCAAGACGCTTTTTCTCGGCTCTTTCCATAGCGGCGCGGTTTTCTTCCTCGCTTCTGCGCTTTCTCTCGGTAGCGATAGCCTCGATCGCCTCCATATCGGGGCACTCGGATGCCATAGCAGCCGCAAACTGCTCGTCGTCCATGCTCTCGTACTTAAGAAGGAACTGCGCAACGAAGTGGAGCTTATCGATATGCTCGGTAAGAATAGCCTTACACCTATCGTAGGATGTGCTTACGATGCTCCTTATCTCCTCGTCGATCGTTGCGGCGGTCTGCTCGGAGTAATTCTTGCCGGAGGAGAAATCTCTGCCGAGGAATACCTCGTCTGCAGAGTGCTCAGAGCCGTAAAGAACCGTACCGAGCTTATCGCTCATACCGTATCTCGTAACCATATTTCTTGCAACACCGGTTGCCTGCTGGATATCGTTAGATGCGCCCGTCGATATATCGTCAAGCACTATCTCCTCGGCAACTCTACCGCCAAGACAAAGAACTATTCTGTCAAGCATCTCATTCTTGGTCTTACCAAGCTTATCCTCGGTAGGAACGCTAATAGTAACACCGCCCGCGTTGCCGGCGGGGATAATGGTGATATGCTTAACGGGGTCGGTATGCTTACAGTAGTAGGATGCGACCGCGTGACCTGCCTCATGATAAGCGCAAAGCTTATTATCCGCCTCGCTTCTTACCTTAGCCTTCTTCTGCGGTCCCATAAGCATCTTCATATAAGCGTCCTCGATATCGTTCATACCGATAAGCGACTTATTTCTCTTTGCCGCAAGAAGCGCCGCCTCGTTCATAAGGTTAGCAAGCTCCGCACCTGTAAAGCCTATGGTGGTCTGCGCGATCTTTTCAAGCTCTACACCCTCCTCAAGGGGCTTATTTCTGCAGTGAACCTTAAGAATCTCTGCTCTGCCCTTGATATCGGGATAATTTACGGTAACCGTTCTATCAAATCTTCCGGGACGAAGAAGCGCGGGGTCAAGTATATCGGGACGGTTAGTTGCCGCCATAACGATAACGCCCGAGTTCGTGCCAAATCCGTCCATCTCAACGAGAAGCTGGTTCAAGGTCTGCTCGCGCTCGTCGTGTCCGCCGCCAAGGCCTGCACCTCTGTGACGTCCAACCGCGTCTATCTCGTCTATAAATATAATGCTTGCGGGAGTTTTTCTCGCGTTATCGAAAAGATCTCTTACGCGCGATGCACCGACACCGACGTACATCTCAACGAAATCCGATCCGGAGATCGAGAAGAAGGGCACCCCTGCCTCACCTGCAACAGCCTTTGCAAGAAGGGTCTTACCCGTACCGGGAGGGCCTACAAGAAGAACGCCCCTCGGTATTCTTGCACCGAGCTTAACGAACCTTGAGGGATCCTTAAGAAACTCAACGACCTCAACAAGCTCAGCCTTTTCCTCGTCAGCACCTGCAACGTCGGCAAATCTTACCGTGTTTTTGTCGTTAGAGACCTTTGCCTTGGAACGGGCAAAGCCGTTCATTTTTCCTCCGCCACCCGACTGTCTGATAACGAAGAACCACATTCCGACGAAGAGAAGAAGAATGATAACGAACGGAAGGTAGGAAACGTACCACGGAGTTTCTGCAGGAGCCTCATAGTTATAATCTCTGAGGTTTCCGCCCTTTTCATAATTCGCTCTTGCAAGAGTATTTATCTCCTCAAGCTGGAACTGGCTCTGAAGGCTAAACGAATATTCTCGCTCTTGGAGCTTTCCGTCCTTATCTACCTCGTATACGGGATTCCCCTCAGCGTCAAGCACGGGATTCTTATTATCATCAAGCTTTTTGACAAGAGCCTTATAGGTCATAACGTAATTACCGTCAACCTTAAACTCGGTTATCTCGTCATTCCCTAACATGCTTATGATCTCGCTGTAATTAGGGTTGGTATCCTCCTTGTTCATATTTAAGAATGATACAGCGGCAATTACCACCGCAATCAGAGCTATTATTGTAATTATGCTCTTAACGTTTGACTTCATTAAAAAATGTCCTTTGCCTTTCGTTCCGACGTGTAAGTTATATTACACAAAATTCGGATTATTTATTATAAAGACCGTAAATTGCCGCCTCTTCGTTATAGAAGAAGGTCACGGTCAGTGCCCTTTCGGGAGTTTTTTTATCGTCACGGCAGGAAAATCCGGCAACAAGGAAAATACCGTTATCGTCACACAAAACCGGTATCTCGCATCTTTTTGACGGAGGTATCTTTTTATCGTTAAAAATCTTTTTCAGCTTATGCGTATTACCGCCGTAGCGATAACAGTCGCCGTCAATTTTAGACCTTACGATAAGCTTACCATATATTATAGCAGACTTAACTGTGACTTTTTTTGAGAATTTGTAAACATTTGTAGAAAAAACGGTGTCTTTATCGTATGATATACCGATAGCAATTCCAAGCTCGGGAATCTCGTTAATACCTATCGAAAGCTCTCTTGAGAACCCATCGTCGGTCATATCCTTATACACTCCGCAAACGCCGTACTCGGCACGAAAAACGTAAGACGATGGCAAGGAAACCGAGAAGTTTTCCTTACAAAGAAGCCCCTCTATACTCTTTATATGAGTATATTCCACACCAAAAAGTCCCGCACGCTCACACATCGCGGTTATCACCCTTGAAAGTATTGCAGGGTGAAGCGCTCTTAATTCAATAGCCGAAGGATTCAAGCCGTTTTTTTATATAAACTCCGCACTCACCAAGGTAAGATAATCGAGATCCGAGCGCATAATCTCACTTGCGCGAGTGAATTGCGCCTCCGGGTCTGGGGATAGGTGAGATAGGTGCGGAAGAATTTCATTTCGTATATAGTTTCTCGTGTATTCCGAGGAAAGATTCGTTGAATCGGTTACGTAATCTACCCCAACGGCATCGAGCGCCGATATAATATCGCACTTGCTTACCCCTATCAAGGGTCTTACAATATTATCGCGCACAGGAGCAATTCCGCAAGCACCGCGAAGCCCCGAGCCGCGAAGAAGATTAAAGATAACAGTTTCGATATTATCGGTGGCGTTATGCGCTACCGCAATACTCTGAATATTACCCTT
>JAFYRZ010000027.1 GCA_017546745.1 Clostridia bacterium | reverse complement strand
TTACAATATCGTCGTTTATGTCGAATTTTGGCATACCGTACTCGTCGGTATAAATGGAGATAAGACGGGAAACTATTCCGGGCTCGTCGGAGATCTCCTTGCGCATAAAGTGGTCGTATCCCTCTTTTTTAGCGCTCTCGATATCAAAGGGGGCGGTCTTAAGCTCTACCTCCGTCTCGTTTCCGTCCTTGTCGTACGCCTTATATTCCTCGGGGGATGCAACTACCATCTCACCCTCGCCGAGTCTGAAATACTTTCTTGTGTGCTGTAAGAATGCGGGGATGTCCGAAGCGATAAATACACCGTCCTCGGAAACGCCAACCATAAGCGGGCTTTCCTTTCTTACCGCGAAAATCTTATTAGGCACGTCGCGGAAGGTTGCCGCGATAGCAAAGCTACCGTGAAGCATCCTTGATACAGCAAAGAGTGCCGCCTTGGGGTCGCCAAGCTCCTTATATATCTTGTCAAGAAGAAGCGCGCCAACCTCGGTGTCGGTCTCCGACTTGAAGGTATAGCCCTCGGAAAGAAGCTCTTCCTTAATGGTAGCGTAGTTCTCGATTATACCGTTATGAACGATAGAAACCGTCTCGCTGCCGTGGGGGTGGCTGTTCTGGTCGCTAACGCAGCCGTGGGTCGCCCATCTTGTATGACCGATACACGCGTTGCCGTAAAGCTCTTCGCCTTTAGCCAAAAGCTCCTCAAGATTTTCTATTCTGCCGGCGCATTTTTTCGTCTTAATGTCACCGTTCATAAATACGCTGATGCCGGCGCTGTCGTAGCCTCTGTACGAGAGCTTCTTTAAGGAATCAACGACGATCCTTACGCCGTTATCCTTGCCTGCATAACCTGCTATTCCACACATATTCGTCTCCTGCCTATCAAATCTCTTTAAGCTTTTCCTTAATACGCGCCGCAAGCTCGTTTGCGATCGACTCGGTAAGCACCGCATCCTCGCCCTCAAGCATTACGCGTATCTTCGGCTCCGTGCCGGACGGGCGGACAACCACCCTGCCGTCACCGATATTTTCTTCTGCCTCGCTGATAAGCGTTGCGATCTCCGTATTCGTGAAGAAAGCAAGCTTTTCCTCTGCGTTTGCCTCGATATTGACGATACACTGGGGATGTTTTTTCATAACTGCCGCAAGCTCGGAGAGCTTCTTGCCGCTTCTCTTTACCTCGGAGAGAAGCATAAGCGCGGTAAGCTGTCCGTCACCGGTGGTGGAATGCTCGCGGAAGATTATATGACCGGATTGCTCACCGCCAAAGACGTAGCCCTCCTGGTTCATCATCTCAAGCACGTATCTGTCGCCGACCTTCGCCGCGATAAATCCGATGCCCTCGCGCTCGCAGAACTTCTTAAAGCCGAGGTTTGTCATAACCGTGCCTACGACGGTGTTCTTTATAAGCTTGCCGTCGCGCTTCATATGCTGCGCGATGATCGCCATAATAAAGTCTCCGTCAATCTCGTTGCCTGCCTCGTCAACGAGAAGGCATCTGTCGGCGTCACCGTCAAAAGCAACTCCGAGGTCGAGCCCCTTTTCAACCACAAGACTCTTAAGCCCCTCAAGGTAGGTCGAGCCGCACTTGTCGTTGATGTTTATTCCGTTCGGCTTGGCATTTATTATGGTACATTCCGCACCGAAGGAGGTGAAGAGCCTCTCTGCGGTAGCGCTTGCCGCACCGTTAGCGCAGTCAATGCCTATCTTCATACCGGTAAGATCGGTAGTCATAGCAGAGGAAAGATGTGCTATGTACTCGTCCTTAGCGGTATGCGAGTCAAGGATATTGCCGATCCTCTCGGGCTCCGCCATCGCGGGGTGTGCGTTGTCGTCAAGAACGATGGATTCTATCCTTTCCTCAAGCTCGTCTGAGAGCTTAAAGCCGTCCGTACCGAATATCTTGATTCCGTTATACTCAAATGAATTATGTGAAGCGGAGATCATAACGCCTGCGGTATATCCGTGCTTCTTGACGAGGTGCGCTATCGCAGGGGTGGGAATAACGCCCGCGTTTATGACCTCACCGCCAACAGAGCAAACTCCTGCGGCGAGCGCCGCGCAAAGCATACGCGAGGATATTCTCGTATCCATACCGATTATGATTTTGGTCTTATATCTTTTCCTGCGGGAAAGCACCGTGCCGAGCGCACGGCCGATCTCGAGTGCGCGCTCACAGGACAAAAAATCGTTAGCAATTCCGCGCACGCCGTCAGTACCGAATAATCTTCTCATAAATACTCCAGTAAGGCTTTAGCCTATAAATTTTTCGCCCTCACCAACGTATCCGATAACGCGGGATAAGGGATATATGATCGCACCGCGACCTATGACCGTTCCGGGACATAAAACCGAATTACAGCCTACCTCAGCGCCGTCACCGAGAATTGTGCCGAGCTTCCTTAGTCCGCTGTCGTATCTTCCGTCCTTATCGTTGACGGGAACGGACTTGTGATCAAGCCTGAAGTTCGATGCGATAGCGCCTGCTCCAAGGTGAGAGCGATAGCCGATAATGCTGTCGCCTACGTAATTGTAGTGGGGTAATTGTGCGCCGTCGAATATTATCGCGTTTTTGATCTCGGTGCTGTTTCCTATAACAACGCCGTCACCGATGATAGCACAGCCTCTTATATAAGCCCCGGGACGAACCTCGGTGCGCCTGCCGATTATCACGGGTGGGATTATCGTCGCATTCTCCGCTATGATAGCGTCCTCTGCGATAAACACGCCCTCCCTGACCTCGGGAAATCCGCTCGCACGACCTATCTCGAGAATTCTCTCCTTGATCCTCGGAAGCGCCGTATGCGCAGGCTCGTTTTCTATAAAAAGCTCTCGCGCTATTGTGTGCGAGAGGTCAAAAAGCTCCTCGGTTCTTGTCATAACGATCTCCGTGATATATTTTTATAGGTACACATAATATTATAACAAATACGCGCGCATAAAAGATATTGGCAAAAGTTACAAAAATTCGCGCTGAAAAAAGATAGAATATTAAGCAACTTGCACAAAACGAGTGCCGAAAAATCTTTTTGAACTTAATTTTGATCGGTTTGACTTGACATTCAGCCGTCAATATGGTAAAATTGTTGCATCTGCAACTAATATTTTAAGGAGAAAACCATGAACGGAAGAGGACCGCGCCGCAGAATGTCCGACGGAATACCAAAGCCGAAGAGCATTCGCGAAATACCGGGTTATATTTTCAAGAAAACCAAGGGCTTTTTCTCAAGGCTCTTTTACATAGTAAGGCTCGTTTGGGCGGCTGCTCCCTCGGTGCTTATCGTTATGGCGCTTCTTTGTGTCTTTGACGGTGTTCTTCCGGTCATTGGAGCTTATATATCCAAGGACCTTTTAAACGAGGTCGCAAGGCTTATCGGCTCGGAGAAGGTCGGTGACGTAATACAGGATATCTTCACTATAATGCGCCCCGCGCTCTTCCTCTTCATCACCTACTTTGCGTATCTCTTCTTAAGACGCATACTCTCGCGCATCAACTCCATGGTCACTAATATCGCAGGTGAAAAGGTGGTAAATCACATCAAGATGATGATAATCACCAAGGCTAAAACAGTCGATATGCGCTCGTTTGACCGCCCGGAGTTTTACGAGAAGCTCGAGAATGCGAACAGAGAGGCGGGAATGCGCCCCTTACACATTCTTAACGCTACTTTCAGCGTTATCAGTACCGCCATCAGTGCGGTTTCCTTTATCGGTGTTCTTGCGACGCTCAGCCCGTGGGCACCGGTCATTGTCGTTATCACCGCGCTCCCCTCGGCTTTTGCCGGCTATTACTACCGTCATAAAAACTTCTGGTTTATGCGCCACCATTCCAAGGAGCGCCGTGAGATGAATTACTATTCGGGTCTTATGGTCAACAAGGATATGGCAAAGGAGATAAAGCTTCTCGGCCTCGGCGATACCTTTATCGACAAGTATAAGCGCGTATTTAAAAGATACT
>JAFYRZ010000026.1 GCA_017546745.1 Clostridia bacterium | reverse complement strand
GGTAGCCAAAATGCCGTTCTCGAAAAGAAGCTTCAAAAAGTCAGCGCGCGAAATTTTATTGGTGTTGACCGTAAGGTCGGTATGCCTTTCCGTGTTGAATGCGGAAAGGATCTTTTCGGTTTCCTCTATGCCAAAGAGCGAGGAAAAATGCCTGACGAGAAGCAGAGGAAAGGACTCCTTTACCGAGAGGTAGCGAGGATAGCTCTTTTCCTTTTCGGGCATAGGGAGCGCCCCCTCTGCCTTGCGCCTTACCGCCTCGCGAAGTACACCGTTAACGAATGAGCGCTCACCGGGATTTTTGGTAAGCTTCACCGTTTCGTTTACCGCGGCATAGTCGGGCACGGAGTCTATCATGGTTATCTGGCAAAGGCCGAGCCTTAGAATATTCCTCGTTCTCGGCTTTATTGAATCTATCGAGCGAGAGGAAAGAGCCGAGATATAATAATCGAACGTAAGCTTTCTTTCAACCGTTGTATAAAGAAGAACCGTAAGAAAGCTCTTCTCCTCCCTTGTGAGCGCATCCGTCACGTGCGAATTCAAGGAAAGATTAACGTATTTCCCACTCTCCTCGTACTCAAGGAGCAATTTTAGCGTAGCCTCGCGCACGTTCACTCAGCGCACCTCCTTACTCAAATCTGTCGTTTTCCGCGATCTTTCTTCCGCGGATAAAGTCACCCGCGCTCATAACGCCCTTGCCCTCGGGCTTAATACGTGTGATCTTAATTGCGCCCTCACCGCAGGCAACGACGATGCCGCCCTCACCAATGCCGTCAAGGCTTATTACCTTACCTGCCTCACCCTTACCGCTATCTACGGTGGCGCGGCATATCTTTATCATCTTACCGTTAAGATAAGCGAATGCGCCGGGGATAGGTGTTACACCTCTTATCTGAAAATCTATTATTTTTGCAGATTTTGTAAAGTCTACTTTACAATCTTCCTTTTCTATCTTTGCAGCGTAGGTAGCGAGGGTGTCGTCCTGCTTTACTCTTTTTGCTACTCCTGCCTCAATATCTCTTATTACCTTTGACAAGAGTCTGCCGCCAACCTCTGCCGACTTATCGTGCACCGCCTCAAAGTCGTAGTCGGGAAGAATAGCAAACTCCTCCTGCTCTATAATATCGCCGGTATCAAGCCCTACGTCCATCTGCATTATGGTTACGCCGGTAACACTCTCGCCGTCGATGATCGCCCTTTGCATAGGTGCCGCACCGCGGTACTTGGGAAGGAGAGATACGTGGGCGTTTATACAGCCGTACTTGGGAAAATCCAGCACCGCAGAGGGGAGTATCTTTCCGTATGCCACGACCGCAAGAAGGTCGGGCTTGACCTCGTTTAATATATCCATAAAAGCGCCGTCGCGCAGGGTTTTGGGCGTATAGGTGGGTATTCCCTTCTCGAGAGCGAGCGCCTTTGTTGCGGTTGGGGTCATTACGTTGCCCCTGCCGCGCGGCTTATCCTCGCCTGTAACCACGGCAACCACGTTGTGCCCGTCCGCAAGAAGCCTATCAAGGCAGATAGCCGATATCTCGGGCGTGCCGAGAAACATTATCCTCATCTGCGAAGCTCCTTTTCGGAAAGAGGGCGTATCTGCACGTCGGTGTAGAGCTTGCCGTCAAGGTGATCGCACTCGTGGCAGATAGCTCTTGCGAGAAGGTCGGTGCCGTTAAGCTCAAACTCATTACCGTGCCTATCGGTCGCCCTTACGGTAACGGCTCTCGGTCTTTTCGTGATTCCGTACTCGCCGGGGTTGGAAAGGCAGCCCTCGTTCTCCTCTTGCTCTCCTGCATATGCTACTATCTTGGGATTGATAAGCTCGTAGACCTTGCCGTCCTCTATCTCGATAACGACAACGCGGCGAAGAACACCGACCTGCACCGCGGCAAGTCCGCATCCGCCCGCGGCACGCATGGTATCTATCATATCGTCAATAAGAGTGCATATTCTCGGGGTGATCTCCTCTATCGGACGGGAAACCTTTCTAAGCATGGGATCACCGAACTTTATAATCTTTAAAACTGCCATTTTTATTTCCTTTCCTTCTTAAATCACGAGCCGCCAAGGGGGTTAAAATCTATCGCGAGGGTGACGTATCTGTTGTCACCAACCTCGCTCATTATCTCGCGGAAAAACGCGCGGGATTCCTTGTTAAGCCTGCATTTAAGAACCATTTTCATTCTGAATTTTTCATTTACCTTATATATATCCGCCTCAAACGGGCCGTATACGATAAAGGGCAGGTGAGCGTATTCTCCCTCGAGCCTTGCTTTTATTGATCTTGAAAGCTCCTCTGCCGCCTCGGCAAGCTTGTCCTCCCTTTCCGAGGTGAGAAGAAGCGTTGCTATATCGCAAAACGGAGGGTATGAAAGCTCGCGCCTTACGGCTATCTCGCCCTCGTAGAATTTCTCATAATCCTGCGTACAGGCAAGTCTTATTACCTCGTTATGCGGCGCATATGTCTGTATCACTGCAACACCGCCGTCCTTTGCGCGCCCTGCCCTGCCAATGACCTGAGTCAAGAGCGAGAAGGTACGCTCACTTGCGCGAAAGTCGCTTAAAAAGAGCGATGTGTCCGCAAGGGCCGCGCCAACGAGGGTTACTCTTGGGAAATCGTGCCCCTTTGCGACCATCTGCGTACCGATCAGTATATCCGCCTTACCTGCGCGGAAGTCCTCGAGCATTTTATCGTAGGCAAGCTTATGAGTGGTGGTATCTGCGTCCATACGCATAAGAGGCATATCGGGAAGATATTTTCCTATTTCACCCTCAAGCTTCTGCGTTCCGAAGCCGAGGAATGAAAGCTTATCAGCATCGCACGCCGGACATCTTTTCGGCACTCTTTCGGTATATCCGCAAAGGTGGCAAAGAAGCCTGCCGCCGTCAGCGCCCGAGTGATAGGTCAGGGACACAGAGCAGCGTGGACAGCTTATTACCTCACCGCACGCTTTACAGCTGATCTGCGAGGAGTAGCCGCGCCTGTTGAGAAAGAGGATCGCCTGCTCCTCTCTGTCGTAAACTGCCGAAAGCTCGTCGTAAAGGCGCTTACTGATGGGGGTCGCGTTTCCGCTTTTTAGCTCCTCGCGCATATCGACGATGACCGCGTCGGGGAGCCTAAAGCCGCCGTAGCGCTCTCGCATCGGTACGAGGGTGTATTTTCCGCTCTTTGCCTTGTAAAAGCTTTCAAGCGATGGGGTTGCCGAGGCAAGAAGCATTAGTACGTTATGCTTGCCCGCTCTGTACGCGGCTACGTCGCGCGCGTGATATTTCGGGCTTTGCTCGGACTTGTAGGTATGCTCGTGCTCCTCGTCTATGACGATTAGTCCGATATTTTTTATGGGCGCGAAGATCGCCGAGCGAGTACCGATAACGATATCGACCTCACCCCGCTCTATCCTGCGCCAGGCGTCCGACCTCTCTCCCTCGGAAAGAGCCGAATGCACGACCGCAACGCGCTCACCGTATCTTTTACAGAATATGCCGACCGTCTGCGGCGTAAGAGCGATCTCGGGGACAAGGAGAATGACCGTCTTGCCGTCCTTTACCACCCTGTCCATAAGCTTCATCATTACCTTGGTCTTTCCGCTGCCTGTAACTCCGAAAAGAAGTGCGGCGCGGGGCGCGTCCTCAAGGTAAAGCTCTAAAAGCGAGCCGTATGCGCTATTTTGCACCTCGGTAAGCTCTATCGGGGAGGTGTCCCTCTCGCGCGAATATTTAGTGTATGGGTTTCTTATGCTTTCTTCAAGCGTTATCTCGACCAAGCCGCGCTTAACGAGCGCGCTTATGTGCGCAGGTGTTATCGCATTATCCTCGCGGATAAGGTCGTAGTCTATCGTGGAAAGCTCAAGGAGGCGTCTTAAAATATACCTCTGTCCTTCGCTCTTGATGCCTGCCCTGCCTTGTGCGGCAAGGACTTCCTCCGCCTCCTCTTTCGTTACCGAAAGCGAGATCGTTTTACGGTATTTAACAGCGCCGCCGAGGACTCCCGAGGGGAGTATCGAGCGCGCCGCCTCACCAAAGGTGCAGAGCGTATACTCACGCATAAAGAAGCACAGCCCGAGCATTTCCTCGGAAAGTGTGAGGCGGTCGATGACCGAATGCACGGGCTTTGCATATTCCGTGTCCGCGCACTCCTTGCATTTCGTTACGACACCGTAGCGCAGACTGTCTTTTTTTCCGAAAGGCACTCTGACTACGCTACCAACGGGTATCTCCCTCTCGGTGGAGTAATCAAAAGGACGGTCAAGATTATGAGGAACGTCAAAAATATATATTTCGCAATACATACGACCGCTCCTTTCCTTTCGGGTAAGATTTGTGTGAGCTTGAAAGGATAGCCCTTTCAAAAACGGGAAAAATTATTCCTCGTCGGTGTGGGACATGGTGAAGCGTCCCTCGTTAAGCTTGCCGATAGCGATGGTAACCGCCTTCTTATCCTTGTACTCGGGGTCGATAAGAGCAGCGAGAGTCTTATCGGTCTCATGGTTATCGATCATCTTCTGTGCCTTTGCTCTCATCTCAACGTACTCGTCGGTAACGATGCGCGCGCACTTTGCTACGCCGATAACAAGCTCGTAGCGGTTAAACTCTCCCTTGGTAAGCTGGTCAATGGTAGGATAAATCATTTTATATATCTCCGTTTTCTAAATTATTCTTCGTTTTCTTCGTCGGTATCATCTCCGACCTCACCCGTGGTGAGTCTGTTCGCTATGGTTTCGGTCTGTATCGCGGAAAGGATAACGTGGTCCGAGTCGGTAACTATCACCGCGCGGGTACGTCTGCCGCAGGATGCGTCTATCACGCGATTTTCCTCCTTGGCGTCCTGCACAAGGCGCTTTATGGGAGCGGAATCGGGAGAGGCGATCGATATTATTCTGTCAACCGAAACGAGGTTTCCAAATCCTATATTTAAGAATTTCATTCTGTCTCCTTCGGAATTATTCCATATTCTGAACCTGCTCGCGTATCTTTTCAAGCTCGCCCTTCATATCAACGACGATCCTTGCTATACGCGCGTTATTTGCCTTTGAGCCGATGGTATTTGTCTCGCGATTAAGCTCCTGCATAAGGAAGTCGAGCTTTCTGCCCGAGGGCTCCTTAAGAGCGCCGATATCGTAAAACGCACCGAAATGCGAGCGAAGCCTTACAAGCTCCTCGTCTATCGCGATCTTGTCCGCCCAAACGGCACACTCGGTAAGCAGGCGGTTTTCGTCAACCGCTACCGAATTATCGGAAAGTATCTGGCGAAGCCTTGCCTCGAGCTTGTCGCGATAACCGACGGTGTCCTCGTGAGAGATCCTCTCGACCTCATCGGAAAGTGCGCGTACTCTTTCGATCTTTCCGCAAACGTCCTCCCACGCCTTGCGACCCTCCTCGGAGCGCATAGCGTCGTAGCCTGCAATAGCCTCGTCAAGAACCTCCTTCATAACCTCCCACTCTGCTTCAAGGTCCTCCTCGGAGCGCTCGTGAGTGAAGATATCGGAGTTTCTTGCAACCGTCATAACGGATATATCGTCGGGCAAGGAGAAGCTGTCACGCAACTCGTAAAGCGCCTTAACGTAGCTCTCTGCATACCCTGCGTCAAGCTTTACAGCGCCTGCCTCGGAGGTGTGGCGGTCTACGGTCACGTAAACGTCTACCTTTGCTCTTGCAACGGCATTCTTCTGTATGTAGCTCTTTATCCTCTCCTCGAGGAAAACGTATGCTCTCGGTATCTTTACGTTACAGTCGAAGAAGCGGGAGTTTACGCTCTTGATCTCGACGGTAATGCTCTTTTTCTCACCCTCGCGCTTTGCTCTGCCGAAGGCGGTCATGCTCTTGATCATTTTTTCTTATCCTGCTTATTAAGATTTTTTATCTCCTGCATAAAGGAATCTATATCGCGGAACTCACGGTATACCGACGCAAAGCGTATGTAGGAAACGATATCGCACTCCTTAAGTCGGGAAAGAACCATCTCGCCGATCTTCTCGGAGGATATCTCGGTAACTATCGAGTTCTGAAGCTCGGTCTCAATAGAGCTTGCGATCTGCGATGCGTCAACGTTACGCTTCTGGCAGGCGCGCTCGATACCGAGGGTGAGCTTATGCTTATCGAAGAACTCGCGGCGTCCGTCACGCTTTACAACCGCGATCGGAACTGTATCTATGACCTCGTAGGTCGTAAATCTTCTTTGGCAAACGGGACATTCGCGGCGGCGCTTTATGCTTGCGCCATCGTCAATCGGTCTTGAATCAAGAACGCGGGAATCGGGGGAATTGCAGGTAGGACATCTCATACTTTAGCTACGAAGCCTCTTTCATAAATAATAAAATATTATGCACGCGCATAACTATACTGGTATAGTATAACATAGTTTTTATAAAAAGTAAAGGAATTTTGAAAAATAAAATAAAAAAGATTTAAAAAATAAAATAAAAAGACGCTCAGGCAAATATCGTCGCTCTTCTTGACAATAACGGCTCTGTTGTGGTAAAATGTAGGTATGATGCTTGGGAAATTTGCCTCATATTTCACAATACAAGATAGAAGATTATTTTAGTAGTTTTTTTAAGCAACTTGCGTAAAACAGAGGAGTAAATACGGTGATATTCATTTTAATATTGGGGGCCATAGTCATTATATCAATATTTGCTTTATTAGCATTTATAATCATTAAAGTTGGGTTTAAATTTATAGATTCAATGGAAAAAAGTGATAATAAAGCAATTCGCTCTACAAAAAAAGACGGATATAGATT
>JAFYRZ010000004.1 GCA_017546745.1 Clostridia bacterium | reverse complement strand
CCTTGATTTTTTGAAAACTTTGTGTTATAATACTACCGCTAAAACAAAATAAGCCATTACACTTATCAAGAGCGGCGGAGGGACTGGCCCTGTGAAGCCCGGCAACCTGTAATTTTATAAGGTGCCAATTCCTGAGAGATGAGATTTGTTCTGCTCGGGGGTCGGTGCGGCCTACCGGGTATTTTTTTCGCTCTTGACAAACGGAGGATTTATGACTAAGAAAAGAGTATTATTTACCTCGGAGTCGGTGACCGAGGGACATCCCGACAAAATCTGCGATAAGATTTCCGATTCTATCCTTGACGCGATGCTTGCGGAGGACCCTATGAGCCGCGTTGCCTGCGAGACCTTTGCTACCACCGGTATCATCACCGTCATGGGTGAGATCACCACCAAGGCTAAGGTAGATATCCAGAAGATAGTAAGAGATACCGTAAACGAGATCGGCTATAACAGGGCAAAGTACGGCTTTGACTGCCATACCTGTGCGGTTCTTACCTCTATCCACGAGCAGAGCGCGGATATTGCTATGGGCGTTGATAAGAGCCTTGAGGCAAAGGACGGCTCTATGACCGACGGTCTTGATACCGGTGCTGGTGACCAGGGACTTATGTTCGGCTACGCGTGTGACGAGACCCCCGAGCTTATGCCTCTTCCCATCTCGCTTGCGCATAAGCTTGCGCTTCGCCTTACCGAGGTCAGAAAGTCGGGCAAGCTCTCCTATCTGCGCCCCGATGGAAAGACCCAGGTTACCGTTGAGTACGTTGACGGTGTGCCCACGAGAGTTGACACCATCGTCGTTTCCTCTCAGCACAGCGACGACGTTGATTCCGATACCATCAGAAAGGACATCATCGACAAGGTTATTCTTCCCGTTATTCCCAAGGAGCTTCTTGACGGAAAGGTAAACATCTACGTTAACCCCACCGGCAGATTCGTTATCGGCGGACCTCAGGGTGACACAGGTCTTACCGGAAGAAAGATCATCGTTGATACGTACGGCGGCTACTCCCGTCACGGCGGCGGCGCTTTCTCTGGCAAGGACCCCACAAAGGTTGACCGCTCCGCATCCTATGCCGCAAGATACGTTGCTAAGAACATCGTTAAGGCAGGTCTTGCAAGGAAGTGCGAGGTACAGATCGCTTACGCTATCGGTATCGCAAAGCCCGTTTCGGTTATGATCGATACCTTTGGCACGGGTACTGTTGACGAGGAGAAGATCTCCGCGGCGGTTGAGGCGCTCGTTGACCTTCGCCCCGCGGCAATCATCAACAAGCTCGAGCTTCGCCGTCCTATCTACAAGGATCTTGCCGCTTACGGTCATATGGGCCGTGAGGACCTTGGCGTTAAGTGGGAGGAGTGCGATATCGCGGACAAGCTCCGTGAAATTTGCCTCGCGTAAAAAATAAATCTAAAATACTTTAGGTTTCATAAGCATAATACTTGAAAAAGTGCAACGGAAATGTTATAATTTACTTGTTGCACTTTTTATTTTTAGGAAGGAGGACGGCAAAAATGGAGCAGCTCGAAAAATTAGAGGGCGCAGTTGAAAATATAGTATACAGAAACGAAAATAACGATTACACCGTGCTTGAGATATCGACAGACGATCAGGCGCTCGTAACTGCCGTCGGAACGCTTCCTATGACATTTGAGGGCGAGAGGGTAACTCTTGTCGGCAGATGGTGCTATCACAAGGAATTCGGCCGTCAGTTCGCCTTTGAGAGCTATGAGAAGAGCTTGCCTGAGGAGGTGGACGGAATATTACAGTACCTCTCATCTCGTTCGGTAAAGGGTGTCGGGCCTGTCACCGCGCTTAAAATTGTCAATCGATACGGTAAGGACACCTTTGACGTTATAGAGAACCACCCCGAGTGGCTTGCGGATATCCCCGGCATTACTATGAAAAAGGCGGCGCAGATATCCGAGTCCTTCAGGGAGCAGACAGGCATACGCGAGGTTATGATATTCTGCCGCGATTACCTTGGCACAGGAGAGATAACGAAGGTCTATAAGGCGCTTGGCACAGGAGCTGTCGGTATTCTTCGCGATAACCCTTATATCCTTTGCACCGGCGATTTTTCGATAGGCTTTGAAAAGGCAGACAGCTTTGCTAAATCCCTCGGCGTGGCTCCCGACTGGGAGGAGAGAATATATAACGGCATACTTTACGTCCTAAAGCAGCATGGACATCTGAACGGTCATACCTGCTTACCCGTTGATATGCTTGTCGGCTCTGCGGCGACCGTTCTCGGTCTTGCCGAGGAAAAGGTGCGCGAGTCGCTATCCGACTTCGTTCTTCGCGATAAGATAGCTATATATAAAACCGAGAGGGAAAGCTACGCTATGACCCGCGAGGTTGCAGACGCGGAATGCTATATAGCGAAAAAGCTTTCTTCGCTTGACGGCTCGGTAGCCGCATTTTCCGCCTACGACGTTGCGAGCCTTGTGGAAAAGGTAGAGGTCGAGCTTGGTATAAGCTTTGCAAGCCTGCAAAGGCGCGCTATAATCGATTCTCTTGCCTCGGGCGTTATGATACTGACGGGCGGCCCCGGTACGGGCAAGACCACCGTCGTTCGCGCTATGCTCTCGCTTTTTGAGAGTATGGGACTTAAGACCGTTCTTGCCGCACCTACCGGCAGAGCGGCAAAGAGAATGAGCGAGGCTACCTCGCGCGAGGCAAAGACGATACACCGTATGCTTGAGATGGAGAAAAACTCGGTAGGTGTATTTAAATTTATGCGTAACGAGAAAAATCCTCTTGACGAGAGGGTAATAATAGTTGATGAGGCTTCTATGATAGACCTCTTCCTTGTGGATGCGCTTCTGCGTGCCGTAAGAAAGGGTGCGCGCCTTATTCTTATCGGTGACGTCGATCAGCTTCCGAGCGTTGGCGCGGGAAATCTTCTTTGCGACCTTATCGCAAGCGATAGGATAAGAACGGTAAGGCTTAACGAGATATTCCGTCAGTCGGAGAAGAGCCTCATCATAACGAACGCGCATAGGATAAACGAGGGCACCTGCCCTATACTTAACGTGACGGATAACGATTTCTTCTTCGTAAGACGGGAAAATGAGGCGGATATTGCAAAAACCGTCGGAGACCTTATATGCGAAAGGCTTCCGCGCACCTACGGCGAGGATATAAAGGATAAAATACAGGTAATAACACCCTCGAAAAAGGGTGCGGGCGGAATTGAGATACTGAATACCGTCTTACAGGAAAGGCTTAACCCGAAAAGACAGTTCAAAAAGGAAAGGGTGGCGCACGGCATTACCTTCCGAGAGGGAGATAAGGTCATGCAGACCGTAAACAACTACGATATAGAGTGGGAGAAGAACGGCATTTCGGGCACGGGCGTGTTTAACGGCGATATCGGCATTATCGACAGGATAGACCTTAACGACCAGTATATGGATATCACCTTTGACGACCGCGTGGCGAGATATTCCTTTGATAAGCTCGAGGAGCTTGACCTTGCCTACGCTATAACCGTTCATAAGAGCCAGGGAAGTGAATACCCCGTGGTTATTATGCCGCTTTACAGCTGTGCGCCGATGCTTCTTTCGAGAAATCTCTTCTATACCGCGGTAACGAGAGCGAAGAGGATGGTTATCCTCGTAGGTCGCGGCGATATTCCCGAAAGAATGGTAAGAAATAACCGTGAGATATTGAGATATACGACCTTAAAGGCGCGCCTTTGCGATTATTTTTAAAAAATACTTGAAATTTAAGATATTTTAATGTATAATTATATGAAAGCGGGCTTTTGCCTAAGAAAGGAGTGGTACGGTGAATGGTGACCAAGATAGGTCTTGACCTCGGATATGCGAATATTACGCTTAGCGACGTCACCGCGGGTATATACAGAGAAAGCTCTGTTGCTCTCGTTGATAAGAATACTCACCGTATAATCTCGGTCGGTAACGGTGCGCTTTCCTTAAAGGATTACGAGGAGGACGGTGCGATACTCGTGCGTCCGTTTAAAAACGGACTGCTCTTTGATCAGAGCATAACCTCCGGTGTGATCGAAAATGCGATAAGGGCTGTCCTTCCTGCGGAAAAGGTAAGATGTATAATCGGCGTTGCTCCCGACTTTCTTCCGAAGCATGAGAAGGAGATATTTGATATGCTTACCGAGGCGGGGGTTGCCGAGTGCTATTCGGTAAATCGTGCGCTTGCCGCCCTTATCGGTGCTGGATACTCGCCCACCATCTCCGCGATCTCCATAAATATCGGTGCATCCGGAACTGAGATAGCGATACTCTACGAGGGGAAGATCATACATACCTCGAGGGCTGCTGTCGGCGGTGAGGATTTTGACAGTGCCGTAAAGCAGCACATCTTCGAGCAGGGCGACGTTAACGTTTCCTATTCGGTTGCCAGGGCGATAAAGGAGAGTCTTGGTGCTGTTTATGCGGGGCGTGAGAATGAGAGCATTGATATCGAGGGTACGCTCTCGCTTACCGGAAGTAAGGTTCGTATGAACATTACGACCGAGGATATCGTCGGTGTGTTTGAAAAATCGCTTGCGAAGCTCTTCTCGGCGGTAGCAGACGCGGTAAAGCAGATTCCGATAGAGCTTGTTGAGCCTATCTTTGAGAACGGTATAATTCTTACGGGCGGCGGCTCGTTGCTCTTCGGACTTGATAGGCTTATGGAGAAGATACTCGGCATCTCGGTTAAAAATCCCGATGATGCGATAGACTGCGTTTCTCGCGGTCTTTCAAGGATAAACGCGTTTCTTCCCTTAAGAATGCGTACCAACAAAAAGAACATTACCGCACAGGTAGCAAAATATTACGAAGCAAAAAAATCAGGAAGCTGAGGTATAAATAAATGAATCATCAGGAAAAGAAGAATCTTAAGATCAAGATCTTTGCAGCTGCGCTTGCTGTCATTATGATTGCCAGCACTCTTGCCGGTGTTCTTATCTACGTTTTGAACTAAGTCCTTGACCTTAATAAAAATCCCCGACAGGGTAGAGTACCTGTCGGGGATTTTTTTCCTCTGTGGGGGTGTAAATTTCGCGAAAGCGCGCTATTGCGGATATTTCAATACAACCAGACGGTAAGGTGGCTTTAAGCGCACAGAGGATTTTTTTAAAGGCTCTTACCGATATATGTCGGAGCAGGGCAGAGAATAGCATATAAAACGAGGATAGACGTTGACCTGAAAACGGAAAAAACCGAATAACGGGTATGTATTAATTGCGAAATAAACAAAATATATAATTCCGCGAGATTTTAAATATGCGTGTTGAAAAGTTGAAAACTCGGAAAAACCGGTTTTTGAGTGTTGAAAACTCATTTTGAAAAACTATACAATTCCGTGATTTTTGCCAAAAACCGCCCAAAAGGAGCGTTTTTCACCCTAAAATGCATTAAAAACGCAATAACGGAATTGTATAGTCTTTGATTTTTGAAAAGAAAAATGTATATTTTTTCGACAACTTGATAGGGTACGGAAATATATAATCGGTGTCGCAAAACGGGCGGTAAAAGGAAGAGAGCATAACGGCTGTATAAAACCGAAATGCTCTCTTTTTGTTTATTTAGGACTTCTTTATCTTCTTGATAAAGTTATAGATCTCGTCGTACTTCTGGTAAGAGGTGGTCTCCGCCTCGACCCTTTCAACTACGACCTGGGGAGCGACCTCCTCGGTCTTGACCTCCTCAACCACGGGGGTGGGAGCTGTATAAGCCTGCTGTGCGGCGTAAGCGGCACGTGCCTGCTCCTCGTCCATTCTCTTCGCCTCGTCAAATGCGGCGATAAGCTGGTCGGCAGAGCTGGTGTCAGCTACGGTAGGGGTGGGTGCCTGCTGATATACGGGCGCCTCGCTTACGGTAGCCGTCTCGGGCTTTGCATATGTAGTAGTGTTAACGGGTGCTACGGTCTCGGTGAGTGCATTAGCCTCACCCTTCATCTTGTCAAAGCCGGTAGCAACGATGGTAACTCTCATCTCATCCTCAAGGGTGGGATCAAAGGTCGCGCCCCAGATGATATTAGCGTCGGGATGTGCCTCCTCCTGTATCATCTGCGATGCGGTTACGACCTCGTCAAGGGTAACGTCCTCGGATGCGGTGATACAGATAAGAACACCGGTAGCACCGGTGATGCTGGTCTCAAGAAGGGGAGAGGAGATTGCCGCCATAGCAGAGAGCTGTGCCTTGTCAGAGCCCTTCGCAACGCCAACGCCCATATGAGCGTAGCCGGCATCCTTCATAATAGTGGTAACGTCCGCAAAGTCGAGGTTGATAAAGCCGGGAACGTTGATAACCTCGGAGATGGATTTTACGCCGCGTCTTAAAACGTCGTCTGCAATCTCGAACGCGTTTGCAAGGGTAATGCGGGTATCCTCAACCTGTCTTAAGCGATCGTTAGGAATAACGATAAGAGAGTCAACGTACTTAGAAAGCTCTGCAACACCGGTTTCTGCCTGAGAAAATCTGCGCTTTCCTTCAAAGCTAAAGGGCTTTGTAACGATTCCGACGGTAAGTATGCCAAGCTCTCTTGCCGCCTTAGCAATTACGGGAGCAGCACCGGTACCGGTTCCGCCGCCCATGCCCGCGGTGATGAAAACCATATCCGCGCCGTTAAGCGCCGCCTTGATAGACTCAATAGATTCCTCGGCACTTCTCTTACCAACCTCAGGGTTAGAGCCTGCGCCCTTGCCCTTGGTGATCTTCTCACCGATAACTATTTTCTTTGCCGCGCAAGAGGTGTCAAGCGCCTGTGCATCGGTATTAACTGCGATAAATTCAACGCCTCTGATATTGGTGGAGATCATGCGGTTAACTGCGTTGTTTCCGCCGCCTCCTACTCCTGCAACCTTAATATTAACTCCGCACTCATAAGCGGGCTCAAAATCAAATTCCATTTTTTAGTCCTCCGTTATATTTTTGTTTGACGGGGTATAGCCGTAAAAATTCTGCTTTAATTAATATAATTATAAATCTTTTTTAAGTTTTTTTCAATATTAATTTAAAAATATTTTAAATATTTACATATTTTAAAATATTTAAAATATATTATAAGGCAGAAACGGAGGCGGGTGCAAAATCCTTTGGATTTTGACACCGTTTTTCATAAAGAACTACCGTCCTTCAATCCTCGCGACGAAAATTCGTCACAGCGCTATCCTTTTCTCGCACATTCGTACAAAATTTGGGAAAGCTCATCACCCTTCGGTGCGCGGTATGCGGCTTTCATTTTACTTATCATACCGTCGCGCAGCTTCTTGTCCCTTACAAGTCGGT
>JAFYRZ010000025.1 GCA_017546745.1 Clostridia bacterium | reverse complement strand
CCGCCGCCTCCGTAAAGGTCCGCCATAGCGAAGAAGGCCTTTTCTCCGCGCTTCATCGTATTTTTAGATTTTTCAGACATAATTTACTCGCTTGCCTCCAAAATTCTCTCAATATTTCGATAGCTTTTTTCGATATTTTCGTAGGGGGTGTCGGTTTTTTCCTCAATTACGAGGTATTCTGCACCCACGTCGGATGCCGCCCTAATAACGGCGGAAAAATCTATCACACCCTCGCCGACGGGACAGTTTTTGGGGATGACCTTGATCCCCCTTGCCGAGTGTGTAAGGTCGCGCAGGTGAACTCCGAGAAGCCTCTCTCCAAACGCGTAAAGCTGTGCCGCGGGGGAAATGCCGCACCCTGCCGTCCAATAGGTATCGCTGACGAATTTTATCCTCTCGGTTTTGGAAAGAAGCTCCTCCATTCTCGTTTTACCGTTTGAGAGGGTTACGTATTCCCAGTTGTGGTGGTGATACGCAAGGGTTATGCCGCTTTTTTCATAAAGGGCGTATTGGGCGTCAAGCCTACCGAGAAAGTCGTAAAATTTTTTCTCTTTTCCGAGAATACACCCAAACGGGAGCATAGAAATGACCACGTTTTTGCACCCTACGGTCTTGCAAAAGGAGATTATTTCCTCGGGCTCGCCAAAGACGTATTTCGGCTTTACCTGGATAGAGGCTATCTCGATGCCCTCGCTCTCTACAAGCTCGCGGAGCGCCATTGCGTTCTTCTTGTTAAAGTCGATGCGCGCGACCTCGTATCTCTTTATGCCGAGCCTTATAAGCGGCATATACGCCGCCCTTATATCCTTTTTCTGCGCGTGTCTTATGGTAAAGGTCTGTACTCCGATGCGCGTCATTTCTCTGCCCTCGATCCTTCCTCATAGTTGAGCTTGAGACTTTTTCCACCAAAATTATACTCGATGACATCAGCTCCTCTTTCCACCTTTCCGTCAACGTACGCGCTTTCGTATCTTGCGTATTCGGTGTCAATTTCGATGCCGTTTATCTCAAAATGCTCACTATACTTAACATTAAACGCTCTTTCGCCGCTTTTATAGGTCACGGTCATACCACTGTACTCACATTCGTTTGCGAGCATTTCGCTGACAAAATCCGCGAATGAGCCGTTGTCCGCCACACAGCCGAGCTCTGTTACCCAAGCGTGAGATGTGCCTCCCTCGAAGATAAGATCGTACCTTAAGTCACCCGTCGCCTCGATAAGCTCTCTTACGCTGTCCTTTATCTTCGAGATATCCGACGTAACGTCGGTAATGTCCGACTTGAAGTAGAGTCTGCCCTCCCCGTCACTCATAGCGCGGAGCATAATATACGCGTCACCGCTTCTTCCGAAAACGTAGCCGTCACTCATATAGTCAAGAACGACCTCGTCGAAAAGTCCGACGGGAAAATACGCGTGGGTATACTCTACGATATGCGGCTCAAGCATACCTGCCTTTTCGGGTATCGTGTATATCGAGATATTAACGTTTTTATCCTGCACCGAGTAGGGGAGCCTGCCATAGCCGACCCAATACTGACCGCGCGAGGAGTTACGCATAGGCTGTGCGGTATAGACCGAAAGATCTCCCGCAAGGGTGGCTATATTTATCTGATGCTGGTCTGCGTAGTCGCCCGCAAAGTGCGCTTGCGAGGTGCTCATGGAGTAATACGCGTTACGGTAGGTGTAGACGTTCGCCCTCTGTATTGCCTTACCGTTTGTTGCAGGATTAAGAAGCGACGAGAGGAAGCCGAGGCTTTTCGTCGCAGTCAATGGCCAAAGGTTAACTATCTTAAAGTCGTTAAGAAACTCGTTTGCGAAAAGCTTATTCTCGCGCAGGTAGGCGATCGCATTGTCGATGACCTCGGGGTTCGAAAACGCCTCCATACCCATCTGCATCATTATCTGATCTACCTCGCCTCCGACAAGACCCGCCTCTGCAAGCTCCGCAATAGTGATGCCGTTTGAGGATTTGACTATCCTTTCGTCTGCAGTATCGTAAAATATCTCCTTTATGACCTCGGGGAGCTTATAAATAGGCTCGCCGTCCTTTTCCGCCTCGTACATTCTTCTGAAGCAGACGAAAAATCTGTTGCTTACCTCCTTGTAATCATCACCGTTTTCAAGAACGAGGTTTATGTAGGGGCGCAGGCGGTTGCCGGTGTCGTCGCTCGACTTATTGTCCATATACATTCTGCCGCTTGCCGACATAAAGGCATACTGCACCTTACCGTCCTTGTCGGTATATCTAAAGGACTGGGTCGCGATATCGATGAAGATGATATCCATAACTATCTTCATTCGCTCGACAGAGAGTGCGTCCTCCTCCCTTGCGAACTGGATAAAGTTTGCCATAGGGGCAATATCCTCGGGATAGTAGTTGTTCGAATAATATTCGCTGAAGCCGTAGTAGTAGCGCTGCTTCGTCCATGCGTCGATGCGCTCTCTTGCCATCTCTACGTGCTCTTCGCCCGTCTTTCCGTCGGCAAAGACAGAATCCTGCCACTCACAGCCCGCGAGGTACTCTGTTGTGGCAAAAAGTATCTGATGGTTTTCACTCCAGTGGCACATGCTATCGTCCCTGCCGTCGTACTGGTCCATCCAGTATTTAAAGCCGGTGAGACATCTTCTTATCTCTTCCTTGTTTTCCTCCATCAGGCGGTGCTTGTTTTCAAGGTAAAATCTTATAAGCCCCGCGGCGGTAAAGTCCGCGCAGTCCTCTCTTATATCTATCCTCTCGATAGCGCCCTTAAGGTTCTCGGAGATAAGCGCGGCATCCTCAAAATAAGAGTCGGGAAGCTCCTCCGACCGATAAAGCATCTCGGTAAGCTTGCCGTCTCCGCCAAGCGTTGTTTCGTGCGCCACGGGGCGGACGAAAAGCATATTATACCCGAACTGAATAAGAACGCTGAGTATAACCGCACCAAAAACCGATAGGGATATTAGGGCTATTTTCTTTTTCATAAATATCTCCTTGTACTAAAAGCTGATCTTAACATAATTATAACAGACTTTCAGACAAAAAGCAATATTTTTCGCGCAGGAGTTAAGCCGAAACCTCAAAAAGACAGGAAAATCCGAGCATATTGCATATGATTGCAAACTATAATTTACATTATGCAGGACAGCGAAAACGAGACGGATTGCCCGCAAGGGAGGGAGAGACTAAGCCTCCGTCGGCTTACGGATGCTTGGCGCAAAAAGGAACGCAGCTTCATCGTTTTAGTACTATATTGACTCTCACCAGCACCAATGTTGACCTCTTTAAGCGACACTGTTGACATTCATATTCCTCGATGATATAATAAAAAATAATAATATATAAGTGAGGTACTTATGAAAAGAAAGCTCGGCCGCATTTTATCGATAGCCCTCTGCTCCCTCCTTTTCGTCCTGCTTTTTGCATTTGCCTTAGCATCTGCGAGCAGCGATAAGACGACCCTGGATAGCGCCTTTTCAAGCGTTATTATGAACGTTGGCGCAGATGAAACAGAGAGGAACGTAACCTTCTATGCAAAAACGAAGGACATAGGAGAGATCCGCTACGCGAAAAGCCAAGACGGAAAGCTCCCCGCAAAATATTCCGTAGCAAAAACCATATGCGCAAAGGCCTCTAAGCCCGGATATTATCTTTACAAGGCAACTCTTAGCGGCCTTGAGGCTAACTCGACGTACGTATATTGCATGGTCGTCGGGGACACGATATCCGCTCCCCGCACCTTCCGCATAAACGAGCAGGGCGATAGCTTCTCCTTTGCATTTATCGCCGATGCACAGACCGGCTCAGCCTCCGACGCAAATCTTTGGACCGACACCTTAAAGAAGCTTAAGGATAAATTCTCAAGCATTTCCTTTATCGTTTCCGCCGGCGACCAGACGAGCGACGCCTCACTTGAGGAGGACTTTGGCTACTTTATCTCCTCCGAGCTTTCTACAATAGCGATAGCGACCACGGTAGGACCGCCCCACGATAACTCGAGAAAATACGGCGAGCATTACAACCTGCCGAATTTGAGCTCGAACTACGGCACGTCAAACACAAGCTCCGACTATTTCTACACCTACAACACCGTTCTATTTATGCATCTTAACGTAGAGAATACCGATTATAATTCTCACGTGAAATTTATGCAGAATGCGATAGCAGATAACCCCGAGTGCATCTGGCGAGTCGTGGTGCTTCACTACTCCTTCT
>JAFYRZ010000024.1 GCA_017546745.1 Clostridia bacterium | reverse complement strand
CGTTGCCGGGATATTCAGCTTTTGCCAGTTTGCAATGCCGCTTATCGGCTGGCTTCTCGTTCATACCGTTGCTACCTATTTCGTAGCCTTTCAGAAATTTATTCCTTGGATCGCACTTTTGCTGCTTTCCTTTATCGGCGGCAAAATGCTCCTTGACGGAATAAAGCATAAGGATGGCGAGGATGAGGGCGCGCCCGTTGGCTTGGCGGCTCTTTTCGTGCAGGGAATTGCCACCTCCATAGACGCGCTTTCTGTCGGCTTCACCATCTCGGATTACCGCGCGCGTGAGGCGCTCGTTTGCTGTCTTGTTATCGCGGCGGTAACCTTTGCACTATGCTTTTGCGGTGTTTATATCGGAAAAAGGTTCGGCACTAAGATCGCGGGCAAGGCGTCTATTTTCGGCGGAATTATCCTTATCGCTATCGGTGTCGAGATATTCTTGACCGGAATTCTCGCGTAACTGTACGATAGCCGGTGCTTGATGCGCCGAAACAAAAATCTCTCATAAGCGTGCATAATGTCAATTGTAGTTTACAAAAAGCGGCAAATTCTTTTTGCCGCTTTTTCTTTTGACGTTAAGAGTCGACATCTTTTCTAGCACTTTATCCATAATTCTTGTTTTCTCGTCTTTTCCCATTTGCTGTTGACATTTTTTTAGGCGTGTGATAAAATATAAGAAACGATTGTTAAGGAAAGGAGGAGCTGGGTTGAACGCAAGACGTATAAGCGTAGATTTCAGTAAAAAATGCGGAAAACTAAAGCCTTATCACGCAGTATCTCAGGGCGCACGCACCTGCGGCGTTACCCTCTCGCACGATGCAACGCGCGAGTTTTGTGAGATAGGCATACCCCTCGTTCGTCTTAACGACGTTGAGTACCCCTATGGCTCTAATCAGTTCGTTGATATACACTGTATTTTTCCGGATTTTTCCAAAGACCCCGAGGATCCCGAGAGCTATAATTTCGCTCCTACCGACGCCTACGTCAGGGCAATACGCGAAACTGGTGCCGACGTTATTTTCCGCCTTGGCGAGTCGACAGACCCCTTTCCCAAAAAGCTCTATGCCAAAGCGCCCGCCGACTATGAAAAATGGGCATGCGTTTGCGAGCATATCGTTATGCACTATAACGAGGGCTTCGCTGACGGCTATAAAATGAATCTTAAGCAGTTCGAAATATTCGGCGGCGCTGACGATCCTCGCGTTTTTGAGGGAAAGCCGGAGGAGTTCTTTGAGCTTTATCGCGTCGTAGCAAACAGACTTAAGGAAAGATTTCCGAGAATAAAGGTCGGCGGCTACGGCTCAGGCGGCTTCTATTCCTTTAACCGCCTTAATGCAACCGAGGAGCAAAAGACTTTCGTTCCTTATCTTCGCGCATTCCTTCGCTATATCTCAGCGCCCGATACCAAAGCTCCCCTCGATTTTCTTACGTGGTACTGCTATCCCACCACTCCGGAGGAGCTTGCTCTTCACGCAAGGTATGCAAGGTCCACCCTTGAGGAATGCGGTCACAAAAGGGCAAAGTCCTACCTCGTCGGCTATAACACGCACGCCTACCTCGTTGAGGATATAACGGATAAGCCATCCTACGCGGCAGAGCTTGCCTCGGATATTATCTCGCTTACCAGGTGTGACGTTGATCTTGCCGTGCTTGCAGATGCACCGTCCTCTCTTTCGTACGGAAGGACCTTTCTTACCGGAGGCGCGGCAGAGAATTGCCCGGTCTATCACACCCTGCTTATGTACGGCGAGCTTTATAAGCTCGGATATTCCGCGGAGACTGTCGGTGACTCTCGCTCGGAAATATACACCCTCGCGGCAACGAGCGGAGAGCGCCACGCCCTTATGATCGTTACCCGTCAGTATTCGGGTAACCTTGAGGTAAAGCTTTCCGGCACTTCTGCCACCTCCTGCCGTATTCGCAGGATAGCCTCGCGCGACGGCACGCACGCAGTTAGCTCGGTTGGTGCTACGCTTCCGGTTGGTGATAATACGGTAGCCTTCAGAGCGGATAAGGACGCGATATATTTCCTTTCGTTCGACGAGTGATAAACGAATATTTAAAAGAAGAAAGCAGAGCTTTCGCCAAGGATTTTCGGCGGCGGTGCGGTTTTCTTCTTTTTTTGTTGAATAATGCCAAAAAAATCCTCAATAACCCCCTTTCTTTTTTCTACCAAAAGCCGAAGCGCTATTGACAAATATTTATCAATATGTTAAAATATAATAGTTAATATGGGAAAATATTTTCGCACGTTAAATATATTTTGTTTGCCGCGCTCGCGGCGGATTGGAGTTAATATGAAAAAAGTTGCCGTTCTTATGGGAAGTGACAGCGATCTTCCTATCGTTGAAAAGGGTATTGCAGTCCTTAAGGAATACGGAATTCCCTTTGAGGTCCACGTTTATTCCGCACACAGAACGCCGAAGGAGGCGGCAGAGTTCGTAAGCTCTGCAAAGGATAACGGATTTGGTGTGATAATCGCTGCCGCAGGCATGGCGGCGCACCTTGCGGGTGCGGTTGCGGCAAACACCACCCTCCCCGTTATCGGTATTCCGATCTCCTGCAAGAACACCGGCGGCTTTGACGCGCTTCTTGCTACCGTACAGATGCCCTCGGGCATTCCGGTTGCCACCGTTGCTATCGACGGTGCGGCAAACGCGGCGCACCTCGCGGCCGAGATCCTTGCGCTCTCCGACGATACCCTTGCGGAGAAGCTCGTTGCGACAAGAGCGAGCGGCTACGATAAGGTTCTTGAGAAAAACCGCGCAGTTGAGGAAAAATATAACGCGTAAGTGTGGCTAACGGCTGTGTAACCGGCCGGCAGTAAAAGGAGTTTTATATATGGCAGTATTCGGTATTATCGGCAACGATAAATGTAACGTTGCCTCAAGCGTTTATTACGGCCTCTTCGCTCTTCAGCACAGAGGACAGGAGAGCGCAGGTATAGTCGTAAACGACGACGGAGTTTTCTCGGTACACAAGGACTCGGGGCTCGTTGAGGACGTTTTTGACAACGGTGCTATTGCGGCGCTCGGTAAGGGCAATATGGCTCTCGGCCACGTAAGATACGGCACGCTCGGAACAAAGGACAGAGTAAACGCAGAGCCCCTCGTCGTTAACCACGTTAAGGGCAGGCTCGCTATCGCAACCTCGGGAAAGCTCTCAAATGCGGCAGAGCTTAAGCGCGAGCTTGAGCTTGCGGGACATATCTTCCATACCACAGTTGATGCGGAGGTCATCTCCTGCATCATCACCAAGGAGCGTCTTACCGCACCCACGATAGAGGACGCAGTATCCCGCGCGATGAACAGATTTGAGGGCGGACTTTGCCTCGTTCTTATGTCACCGCAGAAGATGATAGCCGCGCGTGACAGATACGGACTCCACCCCGTCTGCTACGGTCAGCGCGAGGACGGACAGTACGTTATAGCGGACGAGACCTGTGCGCTCGACTCGGTTGGTGCTACCCTCATTCGTGAGCTTGAGCCCGGCGAGATAATCGTTTTCCAGGGCGGAAGCGTAAGATCGCTCCGCGACCACTGCGGTGAGAAGCCGGAGTCGCTTTGCATATTCGAGTATATCTATACTGCAAGACCCGATTCGTCTATCGGCGGCTATGCCGTGCATAAGGCGCGCCGTAAGGCCGGAGCGCTTCTCGCAAAGGCGCACCCCGTAGAGGCGGATATCGTAGTCGGCGTTCCCGACTCGGGACTTGACGCGGCTATCGGCTATGCCAACGAGGCAAAGCTCCCCTACGGTATAGGACTTATAAAGAATAAATACATTGGCAGAACCTTTATCGCTCCCGGACAGGACGTCAGAGAGGATAAGGTAAAAATAAAGCTTAACCCCGTAAGAGATACGGTTGACGGTAAGCGCGTAATTCTCGTTGACGACTCTATCGTTCGCGGTACTACCTGTGCTAAGCTCGTTAAGCTTCTTAAGAGTGCAGGAGCAAAGGAGGTCCACCTCCGCTCGTCTGCTCCCGCATTCATTAACCCCTGCTATTACGGCACGGATATAGACTCCAAGGACTCGCTTATCGCCTGCAACCACACGGTCGAGGAGATAAGAAAGATAACCGGTGCAGACTCGCTCGGATATCTCCGTCTTGAGGACGTTACCAAGATCGTCGACGGCGCAAAATGCGGCGGATATTGCACCGCCTGCTTCGACGGTAAGTATCCCACCGACGTACCGGCGGTGTACGAAAACAAATACGATATCAAAATTTCCGAAAATAAAAAGTAAAGGGAGAAAAAGAAAGTGAAGAATTCTAAATCCGAGAGCTACGCAGCGGCAGGCGTTGATATTACTGCCGGCTACAAGGCGGTTGAGCTTATGAAAAAGCACATCGCCCGCACCAAGAACGAGGGCTGCCTTGACGACGTTGGCGGCTTTGGCGGTTGCTTTGGTCTTAACATCGCGGGAATGGAGGAGCCCGTCCTCGTTTCCGGTACCGACGGATGCGGTACTAAGGTAAAGATGGCTATCCTCACCGATAAGCACGATACTATCGGTATCGACGCCGTTGCTATGTGCGTTAACGATATTATCTGCTGTGGTGCAAAGCCCCTTTTCTTCCTTGACTATATCGCTTGCGGTAAGAACTACCCCGAGAAGATCGCCGCGATCGTTTCCGGTGTTGCAGAGGGCTGCGTTCAGTCGGGTGCGGCGCTCATCGGCGGCGAGACTGCAGAGCATCCCGGTCTTATGCCCCTTGAGGACTACGACCTTGCCGGCTTTGCGGTAGGTATCGTTGACAAGAAGAAGATCATCGACAATAAGCGTATGGCAGAGGGCGACGTTGTTATCGCGCTTGCATCAAGCGGTGTTCACTCCAACGGCTTCTCTCTCGTACGTAAGGTATTTGATATTGATAACAACCCCGCGACCCTTTACACCGCGCGTGCTGAGCTTGGCGGTAAGAGCGTTGCGGAAACCCTCCTAACCCCCACCAAGATTTATGTAAAGAGCGTTCTTGCTCTTCTTGAAAAGGTTGCTGTTAAGGGTATTTCTCACATCACAGGCGGCGGATTCTATGAAAACATTCCAAGAGCGCTTCCCAAGGGTAAGAGCGCGAAGATCAAGAGAGATGCCG
>JAFYRZ010000003.1 GCA_017546745.1 Clostridia bacterium | reverse complement strand
CTTCAACACCATCTCTAAGAACAAGATCACTAACATCGCTCTCGCTCTTGTTACCGATGCAGACGGTAAGATCGTAGCAGCTCGCTTCGACAGCATTGAGAACTCCTTCAAGGTTACCGACGGTGCAGTAGCTACCGCTGACAGACTCACCACCAAGGTTGAGAAGGGCGACGCTTACACCGGTATGACCGTAGGCTCTTGGGAGCAGCAGGCAAAGGCATTCGAGGAATTCCTCGTTGGCAAGACCGCAGCTGACGTTGCAGCACTTGACACCTCCGCAGATAGCGTTAAGGGCGAGACTCCCCTCGTAGCAGGTTGCACCATGACCTCCTCTACCCCCGTATTCCAGACTCTTGTTGCTAAGGCATTTGCTTACGAGCGCAAGGTTACCTTCACCACCTCTGAGACCGTTACCCTCGGCCTTGCTATCGATGCTAAGGTTACCGGCGACGTTGAGGCAGGCGTAAAGGTTGCTGCTGACTACGCTGCTGTTGCAGTTGCAGGCGGCAAGGTAGTTGCTTCTATGATCGACTCCGCTGAGGGTACCTACACCTTCGCATACAACGAGGAGACCGAGGCTTACACCGTTACCGCTTCCTACAAGGGCACCAAGAACGAGCAGGGCGACGCTTACGACATTAACGATTACGTACAGCCCATGCCCTCCGGCAGATGGTATGCACAGGCTCAGGCTTATGCTAACACCGCAGTTGGTAAGACCGTAGCAGAGCTTGCAGATCTCTCCACCGAGAAGATCGAGGGCAGCTGCTCTATCTACACCGGCGGCTACAAGGCTGTTATCGTTCGCGCAGCAGGCTACGCAAGATAATTTAAAAGTCAATTTAAAAAAGGGGCTGCTTGTCAGTCCCTTTTTAACACATTTTTTGTTTTATAGTGGGAATATGAAAAAAATATTATCTATCACCCTTTTAATCTCTCTTGCTTTATCTCTTTTCTCCTGCTCCTTTGGCTCATCGGATAACGACGCAGGAAAAAGCAAGACCATATCCACCTCATACTTTAATACCTTTTCGGTCATTTACGCCTTTGGTGAAAATGCCGACACCGACATCGAAAAATACGCGGCTATAAGCGAGGAGTGTCTCGCCTACTACCATAAGCTGTTTGATATATACTTTGAATACACAGGGATAAACAATATAAGAACGATCAACAAAAAAGCAGGCAAGGAAGCCGTTACCGTTGACCGCGAGCTTATAGATTTTCTTCTTTATTGTAAAGAATTGTTTACCGTAACAGGCGGTAAGACAAATATTATGCTCGGCAGCGTGCTTAAATTATGGCACGACGTAAGGGAGGATGCCGAGGGAGATTTCGGCTATCTCGCACCCGAGAAGCTACCCACGGATGCCGCTCTCACTGAGGCTATGTCGCATACCTCGATAGACTCGCTTATTATCGACGAGGAAGCTTGTACGGTATATATTTCCGACCCGAAGGCATCTATCGACGTTGGCGCTATCGCAAAGGGATACACCGTTGATATCCTTGCAGAGAGGCTTATCGCGGAGGGCGCAGAGTCGGTCGCCTTAAACATTGGCGGCAACCTTAGAACGATAGGACTTAAGCCGAGCGGCGCGCTCTGGGTCACCGGTATTACTAACCCCGATAAGGAGGCAGAGGACTCCTTAAAATGCAGGATCGAGATCGGCGAAAGCTCGGTCGTAACGAGCGGCGACTACGAGAGATATTTTATCTCGGGCGACAAGAAATATCACCACATCATAGACCCCGAAACGCTTTATCCTGCGGACTACTTCTCCTCCGTCACTATAATCACTAAGAACAGCGGTCTTGCCGATGCGCTTTCAACAGCCCTTTTCTGTATGTCCTACGAGGACGGTCTTGCCCTTGTCGAAACACTCTCAGACGTCGAGGTCCTTTGGATATATAAGGACGGCGAGGTAAAGCACACCGACGGAGTCAGAATTCTTAAATAATATAACATTTTTGTCAAATTGTTAAATTTATAACTATCTAAATGCGTCTTGACAAAGGCGCATTTTTATGTTATATTAGAAGTAATAAATATTTATATTATTTTCGCGCAAAATATATAGTACTGTTGGCGAAAAGCGGTATAAGAAAGGAAAGCATTATGTTTGGGTTTAAATTATTAGGCAACACCCATATTCCGCATAACAAAAACACTGCTGACATGCCCCCCGAAAGGATGACGCCCCCGAGGGAGGTGCTTCTTCTTACCTCGCAGCATATCGGCACTGCGGCAGAGCCGATAGTTAAGGTTGGAGACGAGGTAAAGGTAGGTCAAATTATCGCAGAGGCAGCAGGATACATTTCAGCACCCGTCCACTCTTCCGTTTCCGGTAAGGTTACTAAGATAGACAGCGTTTTGTTACCAAACGGCATTGAGGCACCCGCGATCAGGATCGAATCCGACGGACTTATGACGGTATCCGAGGAGGTTTCTCCCCCCGAGGTCCTAGACCTTGATTCCTTTCTCCTTGCGGTGAGAAAATCCGGTATCGTCGGTCTTGGCGGTGCAGGCTTCCCGACCTCGGTAAAGCTTGATGCACTTATTAAAGGCGGCATTCACACAGTCGTTATCAACGGAGCCGAGTGCGAGCCTTATATCACGAGCGACATGAGGACCATGCTCGATAGCCCTGAGCTTATTTTCGAGGGAATCTCTCTTCTTGAAAGGTACGCTCCCGATATCAAGAAATTCGTTTTCGGTATCGAGAAGAACAAGCCCGAGTGTATTCGCGAGCTTGCAAGAGTTTTCCAGGATAACGCGAAGGTATCGGTTATGCCCCTGCCTACCCTTTATCCGCAGGGCGCAGAGAAGATAATGGTTCACAACACCGTCGGCATTGACGTACCCGAGGGAAGGATCCCCGCAGACGTTGGAGTTATCGTTATAAACGTTACTACCCTTGCGGAGGTGGCAAGATATATCAAGACCGGTATGCCCCTCGTTGAAAGATGCGTTACCGTAGACGGCGACGCGGTAAAGAGTCCGAAGAACCTCCTCGTTCCTGTCGGTGTTAGCGTTCGCGAGATACTTGAGTACGTCGGAGTTGATATCGGCGAGGTTGGCAAGGCGCTTTTCGGCGGACCTATGATGGGTTCCGCTATCTGCTCGCTTGACGAGCCGCTTACGAAAAAGGCCAACGCTATCACGGTAATGAGCCATAAGACGGCAAAGGAGAAGGAGGCAAACGCTTGTATCCACTGCGGAAGATGCGTTAGCGCCTGCCCTATGAACCTTAACCCCACGGCTTTTGCAAGCGCTATCAAGATCGAAAGCACCGAGGAAAAGATCGCGAAGCTTGAGGAATACAGCGTTTCGCTTTGTATGGAGTGCGGATGCTGCTCCTACGTTTGTCCTGCAAGCCGCCCTCTCGTTCAGAATAACCGTCTTGGAAAGATCGCACTTCGCGGCTACAAGGCGCACAAGTCTACATTAAAGTAAAGGAGATAGAAATGGAAAAGTTTATTATATCCAGTTCTCCTCATATTCACACAAAGACAACGACGGCAACCATTATGCGCGACGTGCTTATCGCGCTCTCACCCGCGGCTGTGGCAAGCGTTGTGCTCTACGG
>JAFYRZ010000023.1 GCA_017546745.1 Clostridia bacterium | reverse complement strand
GAGCTTGCGGGCGAGCTTGGCAGCGATATCCCCTATTGCCTTTTCGGCAAGAGCGCGCTCTGCGAGGGCAGGGGAGAGAATATAACCCGACTTCCAAACGCATTCCTCGGTCATTTCGTCGTTGCCGTCGGTAACGAGCACGTCTCGACCCCTAAGGCTTACACCGCTCTTGACGTTACCTTCTCGGATTTTGACGGTAGCGTGCCTACGGGCGGTAACGAGAGGTTTGAGGCGATGATCGACTCGGTAAAGTGTGGCAGGATAAACCCAGACAGACTTTTTAACGCCTTTGAGGCGGCTGTGCTTCCAATGTGTCCCGGTGCTGTGGCGATAAAGGAGCAGCTTTTTGAGCTTGGCGCGCGTGCCTCGCTTATGAGCGGCTCGGGTCCCTCGGTTTTCGGTCTTTTCGCATCGGCGGGCGAGGCAGAGGCGGCGGCAGAGAAGCTCCGCGCGGCAGGGCATAGGGCCTTTTCCTGCTTTTCGGTCTGACCTTAGGAGGTAGAAATGATATACGACCTTTTGGCAAAATTTTACGATAAGGTAAACGGACATATAGATTACTCCGTCTGGGCGGACTTTATAGAAAGGGTCGCCAAAGAAAATATGAAGGAGCGCCCCGAGCTTGTACTTGACCTCGGGTGCGGAACGGGTAGGATGACCCTCGAGCTTGCAAGGCGCGGCTACGATATGATAGGCGTTGATTCCTCGGCGGAGATGCTTGACGTTGCAAGAGATGCGGCAGAGGCAGCCGCGCTCTCGGACAAGGTCCTGCTCCTTCTTCAGGATATGTGCGATTTCGAGCTTTACGGCACGGTCGAGCTTTGCGTTAGCGCGCTTGACTGTATAAATCACCTGACCGATAACGAGAGCCTTGACAGGTGCTTCTCGCTCGTGCATAATTACCTCTCGCCTGACGGACTTTTCGTGTTCGATATCAACGGAAAATACAAGTTTGAGAACATATATTCCGACCGTCCCTACGTTATAGAGGACGGCGACGATATGCTCGTCTGGCAGAATTTTTATAACCCCAAGACAAAAATTTGCGACTTTCTTATCAGCGAGTTTTCGCTCTCCGAGGACGGCTCGTACGAAAGATGCGACGAGTACGGCAGGGAGAAAATGTATACACTAAGAACGATAACATCGCATCTTAAAAAATGCGGCTTTGAGTTTATCGGCGCGTACGCGGATTTCGAAAAGACCCCGGCTACGGATAACGACGAGAGAATTTATCTCGTTGCAAGATGTAAAAAGTAAAGTATGATTTTAGGAGATAAAATGGAAAACAAAACGGTAAAGGCAACAATGCTCCGCGGTATGACGACCGACGGATCTGCAAGAATACTCGTGCTTAATTCGAGAGAGATCGTTAACAGCGCGATCTCGCATCATAAGACCTCGCCCACTGCAACCGCGGCTCTCGGCAGAACTCTTACTGCCGCATCTATGATAGGAACGATGCTTCCCGAGGACGGAGATACCGTAACCATCGGTATTAACGGAAACGGAGAGGCGGGCAGAATAATCGCGGTCGGCGACTACTTCGGAAACGTAAAGGGATATATCGAGAACCCGCTCGTAAACCCTCCGAAGAAGCCTAACGGAAAGCTTGACGTTGGCGCGGCTGTCGGTGCGGGAACTCTCTATATGATAAAGGATATGGGCGAGGGCGAGCCCCAGACCGGTACTATCGAGCTCGTTAGCGGAGAGATAGCAGAGGATATCGCAACCTACTTTGCGAAGAGCGAGCAGGTGCCCACCGTTCTTTCTCTCGGTGTTCTCGTTGACACCGATTACACCTGCCTTGCCGCGGGCGGCGTGCTTATCCAGCTTCTTCCTTTCCCGGACGATAAGACGGTTGACCTTATCGAAAGAAATGCCGCCTCGCTCGGAAATATTTCAAAATTCTTTAGCCAGGGACTTACCAATAAAGAGATCGCAGACATCGCTCTTGCCGATATCGAGTACGACGTTTTTGACGAGCTTACAGTAGAGTATAAATGCGGCTGCTCTCGCGAGAGAATGCTTAAAAAGGTCTTGAGCCTCGGAAAAGAGGAGGTCGCAAAGCTTCTTGACGAACAGGAGGCAGAGGGCAAGGAGCGCTCGCTTACCGCGGTATGCCGCTTCTGCTCGACCGATTACACCTTTGATGAACAGACGCTTCTCGGTAAATAATGAGGCACGGATTTTAACCGAAATAAGGGATATTACATATTATTGTAGTATCTCTTTTTTTTTCGTCGGGGGTGTTATAGTGGGCGCGATGCGAAGATTTTTGTCGGAAAGCAGTATAAGGGGTCATAAGGAATACCTCTCTCATCTTAACCTGAAATACTCGGTTTTACAAAAAAGCGAGCCGCGCCTTTGTGACGTACCCCTCGACAAAATACATAGGTTAAATTTAAAAAGTGACATAAAAAGCGAGGCAGTAATGCTTTTATCCGAAATAAGGGCGCACGAAATATACTTCTCATCCTTCTCGGACGGCTTCGGGAAATACGAGAAAATAAAGAAAAAATACCTAAGCGCAGATAGCCTCCGCTACGAGATCTTTACCGCCGCAAGGCACGCCCGTTTCGGCTTTCTTTTCATCATTTTGGAACGGGGCGAGGTGCGGATAAGGGTCGTTGATAAGCCACCCTTTTTCATAAGGGAAGCTCCTGCATTAGCAATCGATCTTTGTGAGCATTCCTACTTTCCCGACTATGCCTTTCGTCGCGAAGAATATCTAAGACAGGCAGTCGGATATCTTGATCTATCAAAAATTGAGGAATATTTATAAAACGATTGAAAAAGCGCGAAAAGTGTGATATAATAAGAAAAAAACAGGAAACGGAGAACAAATATGGCTTTTCTTAAGGGTAACGCTGTCGTTGGTCAGTCCGGCGGCCCTACCTCTGCAATAAACGCAACGCTTGCGGGAGTTATCCGCGGCGCACTTGAGGCACAGAAGGAGGGGGTTATCGGCAAGCTTTACGGTATGCAAAACGGTATCGAGGGCTTTCTTGCCGAAAGACTCGTAGACCTTACCGAGAGATTTAAGGGAGGCGTAGATCTTGACGCGTTAGAGCGTACTCCTGCGGCGGCGCTCGGCTCCTGCAGAAGAAAGCTTAAGGATCCCGAAACCGATCCCGAGGCATATGCCGCAATGCTTGAGATCTTCAAAAAGTACGACATCAGATATTTCTTCTACATAGGCGGTAACGACTCTATGGATACCGTCAATAAGCTCTCCCGCTACGCAAAGGATAACGACTTTGAGATGCGCGTCGTCGGTGTTCCGAAGACCATCGATAACGACCTTTTCGCAACCGACCACACTCCCGGCTTCGGCTCTGCGGCAAAGTTCGTTGCTACCACCGTTAAGGAGATCCGCCGCGATATCTCGGTATATACGATGAAGGCGGTTACTATCGTTGAAATTATGGGTAGAGATGCCGGCTGGCTTACCGCGGCAAGCGCGCTCCCCGCTGTTACGGGCGATGCACCAGACCTTATCTATCTTCCCGAGCGTCCGTTTGATATCGAGGAGTTCGTAGCTGATATTAACGAGCTTCAGAAGACTAAGCCCGCGCTTCTCGTTGCGGTTTCCGAGGGTATAAGATTTGCCGACGGCAGATACGTCGGTGAGGGTACTCAGTCGGGTGCCGTTGACGTTTTCGGTCATAAGTATCTCGCAGGCACGGGAAAGGTGCTTGAGGACGTGGTTAAGACGAGGATCGGCTGTAAGGTCCGCTCTATCGAGCTTTCCCTTCCTCAGAGATGCGCCGCACATATTCTTTCGGCTACCGATATCGATGAGTCGGTTACCGTAGGTAAGGCAGCTGTAAAGAGCGCTGTCGAAGGTAAGACAGGCGTTATGATGACCTTCGTTCGCGAGAGTGACGAGCCCTACCGCGTAAGCGTTGGCACGGCAGATATCTCGGGTATCGCAAATGCTATCAGAATCGTACCCGACGAGTTTATCAACGAGCGCTCAAACGGCATTACCGAGGCAGGT
>JAFYRZ010000022.1 GCA_017546745.1 Clostridia bacterium | reverse complement strand
GATGGGTGCAGGCTCTGCGACGGGTGCGGGCGCGGTCTCAGGTGCAGTCTTTTTCTCCACGGCCTTTACCGAGCATCCGGGCAGCTCAACGAAGCTATGAGCGCGTATAGCCTCACAGGAAAGGTTAAAGAATACCGAGAGCCTTTGAAGCTCCTCCACCGTGGGCATTGCCTCAGCGTTTTCCCATTTAGCAACGGTTACGTAGCCGATCCCGAGCTTTCTCGCAAGGTCAAAGCGAGAAAGACCTTGTCTGTGGCGCAGGGCAACTATGTATTTAGAAAATGCGTAGTCCTTCATATTTTCTCCTTTCGTCCCGTGCTTTTGCAAGGGATTTTTTATTTATTATACTATCTTTTTTTGCGTTTGTCAATCGGTCCATGCGTGCAAGATATATTTTATTCGTAAATATCGAGGAATATCTCGCCCTCGCCTGCTCTGACCCTTTTTATAAAGTCCTGAACGTCGGTAAGCGGCGTTTCAAACGCCATTCCCGCAAGCCTTTTCGTCCGGCCTGCCGAGTGGGTGTCGGAGCCTGCGGTCTTTAAAAGCCCGTAGGCGGTCGCATAGTAGTCTGCAAGACCGTTTTCAAAGTCGTTACGGCTTGCGTTTATTATCTCCACCGCCTCAACGCACTCGGGGAAAAGTCTTATATGGTCGATGTATTCGGCCTTACGGAAGGGGTGTGCCTGACTTATAAACGCGCCCTCATCGCGCATAAGGCGAAGCTCGTCAGACATCTTCATTCCGATTATCTCGGGGTGAGAAAGAAACCATTCCTTATCAAGTCCGAAGATAAGGAAGTCCGTGCCGCAATAGCTGACTTCAACCGCCGTGAATACCTTAAGTCCGATCTCATCTGCCATCGCGGCACCCGCCTCGTAGTCCGAGAAATAGAAGCTAACAAGATCCTCGTACTTCGTCATCCCCTCGGGGCGTGTCATATTTCCCTGGATAAAATGGTTGGTTATAAAAACGCCCTCATAGCCGAGCGACTTATAGAGCATAAGAGTATCTCTGACCGAGCTTATTGCGCATTTACTGACGGGGCTTGTGTGTAGGTGGGTTTCGTACTTATACATTTTTATTTCCTCTGTGAGTTTTATTCTTAATTATTTTCTTGCCTATCCGGAATGAAAAAGATAAAGGCAAGCGAGCTTAAAAGAAGCATCATCGGATAGAAAAGGTGGGATATTATCTGAAAAGCGCTGATCTCATAGCCGAGCGTCGTTACGACCGAGATAGCAACGAGGATCTGCGCACCGTAAGGAAGAACTCCCTGGAAGATACAGGAGAACGTGTCGAGTATGGAGGCGGTCTTTTTGGGGGAAATTCCGTACTCATCCGCCATTTCCTTTGCTATCGGGTTTGCCATAACGATAGCAACGGTGTTATTTGCGGTTGCGATGTCCATAAGACCGACGAGAATACCTATTCCTATCTGCCCAAGCTTTTTGCCCTTAAACACGCGCCTGATGCCCGAGAGAAGCGCCTCAAAGCCGCCGTTTTCTCTGATAAGACCGCAAAGCGCGGCAACGAGTATCGCTACCATAGCCGTCTCGAACATTCCCGAAGCACCGCTACCCATTCCGGTTACGATATTGTAAAAATCAGATGCGCCGGTGCTTAGCATTATGATAATTCCGGCGACTATTCCTATTATTAGGGTCGTGAAAACATTGACACCGATAATTCCGCATATCAAAACGAGAACGTAAGGAAAGATCGCGATAAGGTCGTACTCCTTTAGAATGGGCGCGGCCGTCTCTCCGTTCAGGGAAAGGATGAGTATCAGCACGAGAGTCGCAAGCGCAGCAGGGATAACTATACGCACGTTTGCCTTGAACTTATCCCTCATATGACACCCCTGACCGTTGCAGGCGGCGATCGTCGTATCGGAAACGAACGAGAGGTTGTCACCGAACATAGCACCGCCAACGACCGTTCCGACACAAAGCGGCAGAGAAAATCCCGAACCCGCGGATATAGATACCGCGATAGGCGTAAGCAGTGTTATCGTGCCGACCGAGGTTCCCATAGAGGTTGAAACGAAGCAGGCAACGAGGAATATGACCGCGACAGAAAGCCAGGGCGGCGTTATCGAGAGCAGAAAATTCGCAACGCTCTCGGCGCTCGAGCGGCCAACAACGCCAACGAAAACTCCCGCAAGCATAAAGATCAAAAGCATTGTTATTATGTTTTTATCCCCTACGCCGTCTGCCATTATTTTGATCTTGTCGTCAAAGCTTGCGCTGCGGTTTTGCAGGTACGCGACGAGGATAGCGATAAGAAACGCAACCACCACGGGCACGCTGTAAAATCCCATCGAGATCTTAAGCACGTATTCAAAAATAATACCGACAGTAAGGTAAATTGCAACGAAAACGCCGATAGGCAATAGCCCCCAAGCGTTTGATTTTTTCATATTTTTTCTCCGTAATATTGATTTTTGTAGATTATTATTTGCATTTCCCGCTATTTAAACCCTAAAAAGCAAAAACACGCAGGTAGCACGCGCGCACAATCACACGCGCTATTTAATAATCCTTGAGAATTGGTTCCATAAGTATTATATCACCGAGTGCGGTGTTTGTCAACCGAATTAGAATAAATGGAATATGCAAAAAAGCCGCTTTCGCGACTTTTTCGTTTAAGGATCGATCGGACTAATTTGAATTGTTACTCAAATTCATACCAAATCAAATATCCCGAATTTTCTAAATATGCAATTTTTCCCTTATACTCGACCTCTGTGTCAAGGGCAAAATTGCTTTCGATCTTTAGCTCTATTTTCTTTTCACCGTCGTAAAGAATCACGCGGTTTGTTCTGTCAAGTCCGCCGGACGCCCCTTCTATTCACTCTTACCTATTACTTCAAAAATCCTGAATGCGAATTTTAGTGAAAAGTGAAGAGTGAAGAGTGAAAAAGTAAAAATCCCGAACGCTTTAGGGCCGTACCCTAAAGGACAGTTTTGCAAGAATACGGTATATCTCGAAAGAGGTATGCCGTATTCTTGCTTTTTTTAGTCCTTATGCTGATTTACGGATTTCTTCCATCATTTCACGGAGTTCGTTCTCGTCAGGAATATCAATTAGCCCTGCCGCCGTAAAGTAAACGTCAAGCTTTACGCGCTTTCTTCCGTCAACCTTCTCGCTATTGTGAACCTCGATTCGTTTTATGAGTCG
>JAFYRZ010000021.1 GCA_017546745.1 Clostridia bacterium | reverse complement strand
TATCGGGATCTTGCCTTCTTTTTTTATAAGCCTTACGACAGACTCGGCATCAAATTCCTTTATGAAGCCATCCTTCGTATAAGCCATGGCGCAAACGGTTACGTAGGTAGCGTAGGAGACAGCACGCTTTAGTCTCTCGATCGTGCAGCCCTTGTAAAAATATCCGTTCGATACCGCCGTACCAAAGATCTCGCGCCCGTGCTTGACAGAGATGATTTTACCTACCTCAAGCGCATCGGAACCTATTAAAGAGGGGTTCGCTCTTATAATTTCGCGTTTTTTCGTATCAAATCTCATTGATATCGAGGATAACGTGTCCCCGTCCCTTACGGTATGTGTTCGCGTCGGAAATAGTAAAAGGAGCTCCTCTCCCTCGCATAGGGGCGTTCTTTTATTGATCTCGTTGACCTCGCAAACGTAGGACGGAAGCGCACCGTACTTTTCCGAGATCGAAAATATCGTATCACCTGCTTTGACCGTGTGTATTTCCATATTATCTCCTAAATAGTTGGTATTTTTATTTTATGTATGACGAATATATCTGCCACAATTTACAAAACATAACTGAAAAAGGAGGTCTTTATGGCAAAAATTTCGTCTTTAAAAGCGTTTGAAATTCTCGATTCAAGAGGAACACCAACGGTAGAATGTGAGGTGCTTTTGTCCGACGGCACAAGGGGTATGGCATCCGTTCCCTCGGGCGCATCCACAGGGATACACGAGGCGTGTGAGCTTCGCGACGGCGATACTGAAAGATACGGTGGACGCGGTGTGCTTTCGGCTGTGAAAAACGTGAACTCAACAATCTCTGAGATCCTTGTCGGTAAGGATGCTCTTGACCAGAATAATATCGACAGTATAATGATATCATATGACGGTAGTATAAATAAGTCGAAACTCGGAGCAAATGCAATTCTTTCTGCTTCGTTTGCGGTATGTGATGCTGCGGCAAGATCGCTTGGGATCTCGCTTTACAGATATCTTGGAGGAATAGTTTCCGACAAAAGACTGCCGACACCGATGATGAACGTTTTGAACGGCGGCGCACACGCAAAAAATAATATAGATATCCAGGAATTTATGATCGTCCCGAGGGGGGACGTTGCGCTTTCCGATGCGGTAAGAATGTGCGCGGAGGTATACTCTGCACTTAAAAGACTGCTCTCCGAGAAGGGACTTTCGGTTGGCCTTGGTGACGAGGGCGGATTCGCTCCTGATCTAAGATCTGACGAGGAGGCGCTTGAGATGCTGTGCTCTGCGACCGAGCTTGCAGGCTATCGAGTGGGTGTGGATTTTTCCTATGCGATAGACGTTGCGGCAAGCGAGTGGCAGAGCGAGGACGGGTATTTTTTGCCAAAGAGAAGGGTGAAATTTACAAGGGAGGAGCTTGTCGATTATATTGCGTCGCTCGTTAAGAAATATCCTATCATATCCGTCGAGGACGGAATGGGAGAGGACGATACCGAGGGGTGGAAAATGCTAACCGATAGGCTCAAGCCAAAGGGAGTAACCCTCGTCGGTGACGATCTTTTCGCAACGAACAAGGAAAGGCTTTCTATGGGAATAAACGAGGGCATCGCAAGCGCTATACTTTTAAAGCCGAACCAGATAGGAACGGTAAGCGAAACAATAGATGCGGCGACCCTTGCAAAGCGCTCGGGATATAAAACTGTAATGTCGCACAGAAGCGGTGAGACCGAATGTACCATAATTTCCGACCTCGCCGTAGCTCTGTCAGCCGATTACGTTAAATTCGGTGCTCCTTGCAGGAGTGAGAGAACGGCAAAGTATAACAGGCTTATAAAAATAGAAGACGAAATACGCGGCTATAAGCTGTAAAAAAGCACCTCCGAGATTCATTCTCGGGGGTGCTTAAAATATTTGAAACGATTAGTTTATGCAAACGTTGGCGCAAACCAAGCGGCGGTTGAGCCGTCTTTGTTAAGTGACAGCTCGAAGCGAATTAAATCGCACGTATCGAGAACGTCAACCGTAGAAGAGAAAAACAATCTTCCGTTGCGCTCCTCGCACGGTACGGAAACGGTGCGCTCCGTGCCGTCGTTTTCCTTTATATAAATGGTAGCGAAAGCGTCGGTATCCGCATCGGTCTTACAATAGGTATAGAAGCTATATCCTCCTGCGGTGGGCTTTATTTCGGTGGACCATTTACCGCAACCCGAAATATCGAGCGAAACGTTGTATTCGCTTTTTTTAGCGTCACCCTCGCATTTCCAAGTGTTATCGGAAATAAGAGGGAGAAGATTATTTTCTATTCCGTCAAGATATGCGTTAAAGTCGGAAAGAAGCACGTCGGGCTCGGTGTAGGTGGCTTTTATCTCCGCGCGCCACGCAGCCTCCCATTCAAGAGAGAGATAACCGTCGTAACCGATGGCCTTTAGCAGGGTGAGCATCTCGCGCGTGGGAAGATCACCCTCGCCAAGCTTTGTGTAGAGATAGTTTATCTCGTTTTTGTCGTCCTTTTTTCTGCCGTCCTTGATATGAACGTGAGCGATCTTGTCACCGATATATTTAACGGTATCCTCGCTTGACTCGTAACGCTCGATGGGATGGATAAGATCCCATATGAACCTGAGGTTTTCAGAGCCTACGTCCTCCCAAAGCTTTCTTAAAACCTCACCGGTAGAGAACTCGTTGTGCGTCTCGACCCAGACCTCAACGCCAATCTTTTCTCCGTAGGCGCAAGACTCCTTAAGAACGCGAACGATGCCGTCGTAGTCGTAGGGAGCGACGTCTGTGAATTTGCCAAGGAAGTTTGCAAGGAATATCCTCGCACCCCTTGCGCTAACCGCTTTTGCAACGTCAAGGCATTTACAGAAGGTAGTAACGATCTCTTCGCTATAACCCTTTACGCAAACGCTCGTTCCGATATCAGAGATCTCAATGCCGGAGTCACGGAATGCCTTTGCGATCATAGGCGTATCGGATGCCGGATGACCGAAGAGATTGTTGCTTGAGTCAAGTCTTATCTCAACGCCCGACATATTATTATTCTTGGCTGCCTCGATTATTTCGTTGTAATCGAGCTTCGAAAATGCAACCGTGCTAAATCCTCTTTTCATAGGGAATTAGCCTCCTTTTGTTTTCTTTGGATAGAAGTGAAAAACGGGCGAAGTATGATAAATGTTGTAAAAATACCATAATAAGCACCGAAATTTAGGATTTTTCTTTATTTTTGGTCTACTAATCAGTAAAGTATAAAAGAACAAACAATTCGTAAATGCGATTAATAATATAAAATCCATTCTGTTAAACCAAGTTACAATAAAAGGTTCCATTCCTGTTATTCCATCTGCTGCCATTATATGTAGGAAACTAACTAAACAACTATCAAACAAACTACATACAAGCATTACAGAATACAAACTATT
>JAFYRZ010000020.1 GCA_017546745.1 Clostridia bacterium | reverse complement strand
TTTACGTTACCCTTGAGTCTAAGGTCTTTGGCATCGGACTTGAGTCCTACACGGTAGGCTCTGCCGAGTTCTGCCTTTCCTACTCGACTAAGGCGGGCATAACTCCCCTTATGGATAACGGCCACTATCACCCCACCGAGGTGGTTTCGGATAAGATATCCTCGCTTCTTCTTTTCAACGAGAAGATAGCTCTTCACGTCACCCGCTGCGTTCATTGGGACTCTGACCACGTCGTTATCCTTGACGACGAGACCCGCGAGATCGCAAAGGAGATCGTAAGAAACGACGCGCTCGACCGCGTATTTATCGCGCTTGACTATTTTGACGCGTCTATCAACCGCGTTGCCGCTTGGGTCGTTGGTATGAGAAATATGCAGAAGGCGCTTCTTTCGGCGCTCCTTCTTCCTAACGAGAAGCTTGCTTCCTATCAGAACGAGGCAAACTTCACCAAGATGCTCGCGCTTTCCGAGGAGACAAAGACTCTTCCCTTTGGCGAGATCTGGGACGAGTACTGCAGAGTGTCGGGTGCTCCTGTTGGCGCAGCCTGGCTTGACGAGGTTGACGCTTACGAGCGCGATGTGCTTTCCAAGAGATAATTCCTTTAAAAATGATACCCGTGGCGCACCGCCTATGCGGCGCGCCACGATCTATGAAAATGAAGATAAAGGACGCCGCGCCCTTGGTAAAAGCACAAAAGATGCGCGAGTTTTTTTGCTCAATATAAAATAAATAAGAAAATTTTCAAAAAGGTATTGCATTTTTCTATTCTTTGTGGTAGAATATCACTATGAAAAGTGTGCGCCTTGGCGCATAAACAAAAATAAAACAGACAAAATATTGAAAGGTAATAAGATGGAATACGTACTTCTTGTAATACTGCTTATCGCGGCAATCGCAATCGTTGCTGCCGTTCTTTTCCAGAAGGATACTGAGGGAGGTCTTTCCTCCACTATCGCCGGCGGATCTGACACCTACTACGGCAAGGAGAAGTCCGGTGGATCTGACAAGCTTCTCTTTAAGATCACCGTTGTCGCTGCTATCGTTTTCGTAGTTGCCGTTCTCGTTGCTTATATTGCACAGCCCGACTATGCAGGTAGCATCTCCGGTATCGAGAAATGGTATGAGCTTCTTCCCAGCAAGTACCACGAGCTTTTTGACTCTACTCACACTCACTAATAGGTGGATGGGCACCGTGCTTCTCGCACCTCGACCCACAGAATAACGCAAGGCGCGGCACGAAATAAGGTGCGGCGCCTCGTTTTTTAATTAAAAGAAGGAAAGCCTTAATGAAAAAGGGACAAACGAAAAGAGATTTTAACAAATTTGCAAAAAGAAATACGCATAAAAGACGGGATAAGGATCGCTCGGTAAAGGCGCTTGCCAAGGCGCTCGAGGAGGTAAATTCGAGCTACGGCGACGTTAAGCTTAAGGCGGCGCTCGACCTTGGCAGACGGGGAAGATCGGGATTCTCCGCCCACCGCGACGAGATAGTGGCGGAGGGTGTTTTCTCCGGCTCAAAGAGCGGCTTCGGCTTCGTAGCCGTAGATGGCGAGGCAAGGGATATCTTTATCCCCGAGGACAAAACGCAGGGCGCAATTGACGGTGACCTCGTTGAGATCGTTTATCACAAGTATATGAGTCGCGGTGAAGAGCGCACCGAGGGCAGGGTGAGAAAGATAATCTCATACGGCAGAAGGACCGTGATCGGTGAGGTCATAAGGACAACCGTTTCTCGCCGCGACAGGTATCTTGCTAACTGCTATCAGCTTTTACCCGACGATAAGCGCCTTGCGATAAGACCCTATATTCTCGATGTTGGCTCTGCCCGCGAGGGCGATAAGGTCGAGGCGATGATAGACAGAACTATGGGCGAAAGGCCCTTCTGCCGCGTTGTCCGCACATTTGGCGGTGCGGAAACGAGAGAGGCAAATTACGAGGCTATCCTCGCAACCTCGGGGATAGAAACCGAGTTTTCTCCCGAGGCTCTTTCGCTTGCCGAGGAGCTTGCCGCCCGCCCCGTAACCGGGGAGGATAGAGAGGTCTTTGACAAGGACGTTATTTTTACGATGGATAGCGAGAGCGCTAAGGATCTTGATGATGCAGTATCCTTAAGAAGACTGCCCGGCGGAGGCTATCGCCTCGGTGTTCATATTGCAGACGTAAGCTACTACGTAACGGAGAAAACCGCCCTCGATAGGACGGTAATGGCACGCGGATGTAGCGTATACTTTACAAATAAGGTAGTTCCTATGCTTCCCGAGGCGCTGTCAAACGGTGCTTGCTCTCTTAATTGCGGGGAAGAAAAGTACACAATGAGTGCCATTATTGACCTCGATAAGGATGGAAATATTAAGTCCGCGAGGGTCGTTCCCGGTATAATCGTAAGCGCGGTGCGCGGTGTTTATTCCGAGATAAATAGGATACTTGACGGTGAGGCAGATGCGCTTCTTAAGAAAAAATATGCGCGCGTTATCCCCTCGCTTGAACGAATGAGAGAGCTTTACGAGATACTCGCGAGGAATGCGGCATCTCGCGGCTGCGTTGATTTTGATATGCCTGAGGCGAAGATAATTCTTTCGGAAAACGGCTCGCCCGTGGATATCGTTAAGCGAGAGCGCGGACTTTCCGAGCGCATTATAGAGCAGTTTATGATATGTGCAAACGTTGCGGTCGCGCGCCTGCTTTCCGACGCGGGTGTACCCTGCGTTTACAGAGTGCATTCTGCGCCACCCGAGGAGAAGCTCGAGGCACTCGTGGCATTCCTTTCAGCGCTTGATATAGACACCGCACCCCTCACAAACGGTGCGCCCGAGCCAAGAGACGTCGGGAAAATTCTTCATATAGCAGAGGAGCGTGGACTTTTTGCGCCGGTCTCATCCTTTATGCTAAGGTCTATGGCAAAGGCAGAATATTCCGAGAAGAATATCGGACATTTCGGCCTCGGTCTTTCGCATTACGCGCATTTTACCTCTCCGATAAGAAGGCTCTCCGACCTCGCGACGCACAGGATAATCCGCCGCGTTTTGTTTGAGGGCAAAAGAAGCGAGGCATATAAGTCCTACGCGACCCGCGCTTCTCGTGCGGCGACAGACGGAGAACTTCGCGCTCTTGATGCAGAGCGCAGGATAGAGAACCTATACAAGGTGCTTTATATGTCAAAATTCGAGGGCGAGAGCTTTGACGGTATAGTTTCCTCGGTCAGCTCGTTTGGCATCTTCGTTATGCTTGATAATACCTGCGAGGGTCTTGTTCCTATTTCAGAGCTTCCCGGCGTATTCTTCTATGACGAGGTCAGAGCCGAGATGAAATCGCGCGATCTTACGATAAAGCTCGGGGATAAGGTGCGCGTTCTTCTTGAGGAGGCAAGCATCTCGGACGGAAAACTAAGATTTTCGCTTGTTGACGCTGCGGGGTATTCTGTATGAGAGGTGTAAGAATTATTACCGCCTCGTCGCTCGGATTCTTCCTTTTGTTAATAATATCCGGGGCGCTCGGCGGCACATTTGGTAATCTTTTGTATTATCTTGCCTTACCCGTGTCGGGATTTTTGACTCTTTACGTCTGTCGCAAGGACCTTTCGGAAGAAAAAATGCTTTCCATAAAGTGGAGCGAGCTTAAAGAGAGCCTTGCTTATATTTTCCCTGCCGTGCTTTTGGTTATGGCGGTGTCTTACCTTACGGGGCTTTTCTTCTCGCTCTTCGGCATATCGAGTGCCGAGGAAATTACGGGGCCTCTGACTCGTGCGATACTCGTTTACGCGCTTTACCCTGCCATGTTTGAGGAGCTTCTTTTTAGATATATCCCCTTAAGGCTTTCGGACAGGCTACCGCGCGGTGCTCTTATCATCACCTCGTCCGTCGCGTTTACCCTCGTACACGCGGACGTGAGCGCATTCCCCTACGCTTTTTTGGCGGGTGTGATATTTATGCTCGTTGACCTGAAATATAAGTCGGTCCTGCCCTCGCTGATCATGCATTTTACAAACAACCTTTCTTCGGTCCTGTATATGCTTTATTCCTCCGTGACGGGCTTCTCCCTCGCGTACTTTGGGGGGGTAACGCTTCTTTCCGCACTCTCGCTGACTTTAATAATTAAAAGGGAAAGGGAGGGGCGCGGCATATTTTCCGCACCTCTTCGCGGCACGCTCGGTAAGCCCGAGGATTATAAGGAGCTTGTAGCACTTGCTATTCCGACCCTGCTTGTTGCAGTCGCAAATCTCTTTTAATGTAAAGAACTATTTGCAAAATATCTATTTATTGAACCAAAAACGGAGGAAAAGACCGTGAGTGATATACTAAATGACGAGCTTTATATGCGTGAGGCTATTCGCCTCGCCCACCTCGCAGAAGATATAGACGAGGTTCCCGTAGGGGCGATCTGCGTACGTGACGGTGAGATTATCTCTCGCGCCTATAACACGCGCGAGACCTCGAGGTGCGCGACCCACCACGCAGAGATTCTTGCGATAGAGGACGCCTGTCGCACGCTTGGCGGCTGGCGACTTCCCGGGGTCACCCTTTACGTAACCATGGAGCCCTGTGCTATGTGTGCCGGCGCTATTATCAACGCAAGGGTAGAGAGAGTTGTATACGGTGCGCCGGACTTGCGCTTCGGTGCCTTCGGCTCGCTTATCGACCTATCCTCGGTGGGGCTAAACCATAAGCCCGAGATAGTTGGCGGTGTGCTTGCCGACGAGTGCGTCGGTATTTTAAAGGAATATTTCGCGAAAAAGCGCGTTAAAGCCAAGGGTGGGGAAACGAACACCGAAAACCTCAAAAAACAGACTGAAAGCCTTGAAATATCTTGAAATATACGGCAAAAGTGGGGATTACACTCTGTATTTGCTACAAATAATAGGATTTTGCGCTGTTTGTCGCTGAAAAATATTAAATTTTAGAGTTTCGGGCGCGGAGATTGACTTTTTAAAATATTTATGCTAAAATATTTTCAATAAACTACGTAGAAAACTTATGGAGAAGATATGAAAAAAGAATTTCTTGAGGGTGGTAGAATAGTAAACGCGCACGGTGTGCGCGGTCTCGTTAAGGTTGACCCGTGGTGTGACTCGCCCGCGGTCCTCGCCTCTATGACGAGGGTGTTCCTTGAGAGCGCTTCGGGATATTCCGAAAGGCGCGTCATTACCGCCTCGTCGGGCGGCGGCACTGTAATTATGAACATCGAGGGAATAGACACCCGCGAGGGAGCTATCGCTATGAAAAACCGCGTGATATTCCTCCACCGCGACGACATTCCCGTCCCCGAGGGCGCGATGCTTCTTCAGGATATGATCGGACTTCCCGTAATTCACGCCACAAGCGGAAAGGTCCTTGGCACGCTTTCCCGCGTTGACGATGCGGCAAGAGGTCAGATATATACCGTTGCAACCGATAAGGGTGACGTGCTTATCCCTGCGGTAGATGAATTTATTAAGGAGATAGACGAGAACCGCGGTATCTCGGTTTTGCCGATACCCGGTATGTTCTATGAGGAAAATGAAGTTTGACGTAATGACCCTTTTCCCCGAGATGGTCAGCGCCGTGCTTTCCGAAAGCATAATCGGAAGAGCGCAGTCCGCGGGGATAATCAAGGTAGATTGCCATAACATAAGGGACTTTTCGACCGACAAGCACAGAAAGACCGATGATACCCCCTACGGTGGCGGTATGGGCATGGTTATGACCTGCCAGCCCGTCTTTGATTGCTTTGAAAAAATTAAAGAGAATATTCCCGAGGGAAACAAGACCCGCGTGATCTATATGTCGCCCAAGGGCAGACTCTTTAACCACTCGGTGGCAAAGGAGCTTTCCGCCTACGATAATCTCGTTTTTCTTTGCGGACATTACGAGGGCGTTGACCAGAGGATAATTGACGGGATCATCGACGAGGAAATATCCATCGGTGACTACGTGCTTACCGGCGGAGAGATCCCCGCTTGTATCGTTATAGATGCGGTGAGCCGCCTTATCGACGGCGTTCTTCCGAGCGAGGAGTGCTATCTTGACGAGTCGGTCGCCTCGGGCATCCTCGAGTATCCGCAGTATACGAAGCCGCGCGAGTTCCGCGGTATGACCGTTCCCGATATTCTCCTTTCGGGCGACCATAAAAAAATAGACCACTGGCGTCTTTCCGAGGCGGTTGCCATCACAAAGGAGCGCCGCCCCGATCTTCTCGATGCACATCCCGAGTATCTTCTCGCCTTGGAACCCAAGAAGAAAAAACGTAAGAGTGCAAAAGGTGACAACTAAAGTTTACAAAAAAGG
>JAFYRZ010000019.1 GCA_017546745.1 Clostridia bacterium | reverse complement strand
TTTATTCGGTTTTCTGTGGATATTTGATCTAGACAAATATCTTGGAGATAAACGGAGTCCTGCAAAAGCAGGGCTTTTTGTTTTGCGTATATGTTTTGCGGCGATAAATTCTTATTCAAATACGGTACAGGTTAGCTGATGGATGTGTTCAGTTGACTGATACGAATATCTCCTTTCGCTCCACCGATAAATCGCGCGAAAGTCGATGAAACATTTTGGAAACGTCGCACGGGTGCGACCTTTGTGTCTTGCGACACCCCGTATGCTGATGCATACCCAAAATGTTATGTGCCCGAGGGCTTGAACAGAAGTAGGGTACGAAACTCAAAAGCAAATGATGCTTCGCATAAGTTTCGTTTAACCTTTATTCGGTTTTCTGTGGATATTTGATCTAGACAAATATCTTGGAGATAAACGGAGTCCTGCAAAAGCAGGGCTTTTTGTTTTGTATATGGTAGTGATTCAACTTGCCAAATCAAAGCAAAAAGTATAGATGAGGCGTGGAGATATAAATTTATCAAAATCTCACACGGGTACGGGTTAATTGCGTAAAATGTAAACTATCCTATACATTTTAACACCCAACCGTATAGCAAATACATTGCTCATTTATCCCCGTTATCCGAAACGGCAGCCTCGCTTTTATACTGGCTTCGCAAGTAGTTAAGCGCATCCGAAATGCCACCCACCTCGTCGATAAGTCCGCACTTTACAGCCTCATACCCGTTGAGTATTGTACCAATGTCGTTCACCAACACATCCGTTCTGTTCATCATATAGCGGAAGTCCTCCTCCCGCACGTTCGAATGTCCCACGATAAACCGTATAATCCGCTTTTGCATTTTTTCGAGATAATCAAACGCCTGTGGCACGCCCAAAACAGTACCGCTTGTCCGTACCGGATGGATTGTCATCGTCGCACTTGGCACAATAAACGACCGCTTCGCACTTACCGCAAGCGGCACGCCGATTGAATGCCCACCGCCCAAAACCAGGGAAGCGGTGGGCTTTGTCATGCTTGCAATAAGCTCCGATATAGCAAGCCCCGCCTCCACGTCGCCGCCCAGCGTGTTGAGAATGAACAAAACACCGTCAATCCTGTCACTCTCCTCAAGCGCGACAAGAAGCGGCAGCAAATGATCATATTTCGTTGTTTTCTGCGTATTGTCGAGAATATAATGCCCCTCAATCTGCCCGATAATGGAGAGACAATAAAATGCCTCATCCTTGCCCACTACGGAAATTCCGCCGTAGTCCACGTTATTTGCATTCGCCTGTAAGTTATCTTGCATAAATTCCGTTTCCCTTGTTAAATAATATTTTAATTAGTTTTTTCAATATTATTTGATTTATCCATTGATTTTGATAAAACATTGTGATATAATTAACGATGGAAAACTTTTATAAGGAGATCTAAAAATGAAACAGGTTTTAGTTGAAACTTCCGCAAGACACATTCACCTTTCCCGCGAAGCAGTCGATGTACTTTTCGGTGCAGGCTACGAGCTTACAAAGAAAAAGGACCTTTCTCAGCCCGGTCAGTACGCATGTGCCGAAAAGCTTGTTGTTGTTGGTCCTAAGGGCAGCATCAAGGCTTCTATCCTTGGCCCCACCAGACCCGCAAGCCAGGTTGAGATTTCTCTCACCGATGCTCGTTCCATCGGCGTAAGCGCTCCCATCCGTGAGAGTGGCGACACCGTTGGCTCCGCTCCCTGCAAGCTCGTTAACCCCGACACTGGCGCAGAGCTTGAGCTTACAGAGGGCGTTATCGTTGCAAAGCGTCATATACACCTTACCCCCGACGTTGCAAAGGAAATGGGCGTTGAGGACAAGCAGATTGTATCTGTTAAAATCAATTCCGAGCGTACCGCTATCCTCGGCGATGTTGTTATCCGCGTAAGCGATAAGTTCGCTCCCGCAATGCACATCGATACCGATGAGGCAAACGCTTGCTGCGCATTCGGCACCGTTTACGGCGAAATCGTTGACTGATATGAAGATGCTGGTACTTTTCCAGGGCGACAGCATCACTGATGCGGGCAGAGATAAGAGAAACTATCACAATCTCGGCCAGGGATATCCCTTTTATGCCGCCGACCTTATGCGGGAAAACCATCCCGATGTCGATTTCGAGTTCATCAACCTCGGCATAAGTGGAAACCGTACATGCCAACTCTTCGACAGATTCTATACGGACGGTATCGCGTTCCAGCCCGATGTTATTTCCATCCTCATTGGTATCAATGACGTCTGGCACAGATACGGTCCCGACCGTGTTGAAACCACCGATGAGCAAATTGCTCTCAATTACAGAAAAATCCTTGAGCGTATCAAGGCACAAACAAACGCAAAAATCATCATCCTCTCCCCGTATCTTCTTGATGCGGAGGGCGTGCAGTATATGCGTCACGACCTCACCACCGTGCTCCCCATCGTGCGCGAGCTGGCAAAGGAGTTCGCCGATGCGTATGTCCCGCTTGACGAGCTGTTTGATGAGGCACTTAAAACACAGCCAAATCCGCTGTATTACTCGCCCGACGGAGTTCATCCCAACGAAAACGGCGCGAGATTTATTGCACTGCACTACGCAAATGCGTTTGCAAGCATTTTGAAATAGTTTAAATTTATTTAAAGGAGATAAAAAGATGGCAGAACTCATCTATTCCCACGAAGTACAGAACATGTGCGTCGTTGCCAAGGGACCTAACCACGGACCCGCTCCCATTCCCGAAGAGGGCATGTGGGTAAAGGCTAAAGAAATCAGCGATATCTCGGGTCTTACCCACGGTATCGGTTGGTGTGCACCTCAGCAGGGTGCATGCAAGCTCACCCTTAACGTTAAGGACGGCGTAATCCAGGAGGCTCTCGTTGAGACCATTGGTTGCTCCGGTATGACTCACTCCGCGGCTATGGCGGCAGAGATTCTTCAGGGCAAGACTATCCTTGAGGCTCTTAACACCGACCTTGTTTGCGATGCAATCAACACCGCTATGCGTGAGCTTTTCCTTCAGATCGTTTACGGTCGTACCCAGTCCGCATTCTCCGAGGGCGGTCTCACCATCGGTGCAGGCCTTGAGGACCTTGGTAAGGGCTCTCGTTCCCAGGTTGGTACCATGTACGGTACCGTTGCAAAGGGCGTTCGTTACCTCGAGATGGCAGAGGGTTACGTTACCAGAATGGCTCTCGATGCTGATGACCAGGTTATCGGCTACGAGTTCGTTAACCTTGGTAAGATGACCGACTTCATCAAGAAGGGCGACGATCCCAACACCGCTTACACTAAATCTATGGGTCACTACGGCAGATTCACCGCAGAGGACGGTGCCGTTAAGTTCATCGACCCCCGTAAAGACTAATAGGAGGTAGCAAAGATGGCATTGTTTGAAAACTACGAAAGACGCGAGGCTAAAATCCTTGCTACTCTTAAGGAATATGGCATTAACTCTATCGAGGAGTGCCGCGAGATCACTCTCGCAAAGGGTATCGACTGCGACAAGATCGTAAGAGGTACTCAGCCCATCTGCTTCGAGAACGCTGTTTGGGCATACACCGTTGGTGCCGCTATCGCAATTAAGAAGGGCTGCACCAAGGCTGCTGACGCCGCTGCCGCTATCGGTATCGGTCTTCAGTCCTTCTGTATCCCCGGCTCCGTTGCTGAAAACCGTAAGGTTGGTCTTGGCCACGGAAACCT
>JAFYRZ010000018.1 GCA_017546745.1 Clostridia bacterium | reverse complement strand
GTCGAATTCGCACGACGCGTTCTGCACTCGCGGAGCCTCGAGGGCGTAGACCTTAAGCTCGGAGTAATGTGTTGTAGCAACCGAGAGAGCGCCGCATTTCTGAGTGCGCTCGAGGATAGCGGTGGCAAGCGCCGCTCCCTCTACGGGGTCGGTGCCCGAGCCAAGCTCGTCAAAAAGAACCAGAGATTTTGAATCAACCTCTGAAAGTATGCTTACAACGTTGACCATGTGAGCCGAGAAGGTAGAAAGCGATGCTTCAATGCTCTGCTCGTCACCTATGTCAACGAGAATCTTATCAAAAATACCCACGGTGCTCGATTCGAGCGCGGGGATCTGCAAGCCGGACTGCACCATCGCGGCAAAAAGACCTATGGTCTTAAGCGTTACGGTTTTACCGCCGGTGTTGGGGCCGGTGATTATAAGCGTATCAAAATCGCGGCCGACGGAAACGTCGATCGGAACGACGCGCTCACGCGCGATAAGAGGGTGTCTTGCCCTTTTAAGGTCTATCTCGCGCTTATTTACAATATGCGGCTTCTCAGCCTTCATCTGCATTGCCAACGAGGCGCAGGCAAACGTAAAGGCGAGCTCGGTGATATTATGATAATTTCGGCTTATTGCGGTAGAAAAGTCCGCACACTCGGCAGAAAGAGCGGCAAGAATGCGCTCGATCTCGTGTGTTTCTGCGGTGGTGAGGCTCTTAAGCTCGTTGTTTGCCTCGACAACCGACATAGGCTCGACAAAGAGCGTCGCACCGGATGACGAGGTATCGTGAACAAGACCCTTAAGCTCGTTTTTATACTCTGCCTTTACAGGAACAACATATCTTCCGTTACGCATGGTAACGATGTTTTCCTGAAGATATTTCAGTCGGTTACCGCCGATATAGCTTTGGAGAGTGTCCTTGATTTTGTTGTTTGCCGCGCGGATCTTACGTCTGATCTCGGCAAGCTCAGGGCTTGCTTCATCCGCTATCATATCCTCGGAAAGAATCGATTTGGTTATCTTGTCCTCGAGGGTGCGGTTGGGCATAAGACGGGCAAATATCTCGTCGAGCGAGGTGGTAAACGGCTTGTCAGTGTTTATATAATCGAGCATTGCGCGTGCCGATCGCAAAAGGCTTGCAATGTCGAGTAGCTCGCGCGGAGAAAGGGTTGCTCCCTTATATGCTCGTTCTGCGGAGGGGGTTACACCCTCGGGCGCAGAAAAGGGCGGAAAGCCCTTCGCATTGACCAGTCTTTTAGCATCGTCGGTGCGGGTCTGCCTTGCAACGACGGTATCATAATCGTCGCTGGGAGAGATGGCACGTGCGCGTGCCTTTGCACCGTCGGTTGCCGCACAGTCTGCGAGCATTCCGCTTATTTTATCAAATTCAAGGGTTGATGATGTTTTTGTTGTAAATACCATTTCTGCCTCAAAATTAGTTTCGTTTTATGGAATTATAAAACTCCAGTGTTTTGTACGTGCGCTCCATCTGATGCACGAAATACAGCTCTGCCGCCTTTGCCAGAAGCTCCATATCCTCACTCGGAATATTGAATGAAAAGAGCTTTTCCAGGGGCGCGTGAACACAGTATCCGAGGGCAACCTTTGCCGTTTCGGAAAGGATCGACACGATATGGCTTTCATGCGGATCACCAAGCGGCAGGTGTGCCTTTGCTCGGCGGTCGTTACATTCGTAGCACATTATAGAGCCGCCCATTATGTCAAAGTAAAAGCTTCCCTCCCTCTCGCCACACTCGGAGCAATGTATGACCTCGGGCATGAATCCAAGGACCGCGGCACAACGCGCCTCGAATGCGGCCTTGATCTTTATGAGGGGGTATTTTTCCTCCGATATTGCATAGAGAGTATTGAGGGCAAGGCGCAGAAGCTCGCGCTCTGCCTGTGCGACGGTTACGTCGGATAAGACCTCGGCAACGTAGCCGGCGAGGGCAAGTCCCTCTATACTGTTTCTGATACCGAAGAAGCTTTCGATAAGATCTGCCTCGGCTATGCGGTAATGCTCTCCGCTTTTGGTAAGAACATAATTCGCATAGCAAAACTGCATGGTTGAGGACATCTTGCGGCTTTTGAGCGTACGCGCGCCTGTTGCGAGTGCGCTTATTACACCAAGCTCCTCGGTAAAGATAGTGAGTATTCTATCCGACTCACGAATATCGGTGGTTCTGATAACGAGGCCCTTGACCTCCTTTACCTCACCTCTCATTGAACGTCGTCTTTGTTATAGCCGAGGTTATTGATATTGAAGTCGCTATCGCGCCAGTTTTCCTTTACTCTTACGTAGAGGTCAAGGAATACCTTTGCATCGAGCATTTTCTCGATATCCTCGCGCGCATAGGTGCCTATCTTCTTTATGTTAGCGCCCTGCTTACCGATGATAATTCCCTTGTGAGATGCCTTTTCGCAATAGATCTCCGCTCTTACAGAGATAGTACCGCGCTTTTCCTTCCACTCTTCGATAGATACGGCGGTGCCGTGAGGAATTTCCTCATCAAGGGTGCGAAGCAGCTTCTCACGGATTATTTCCGCAACTACGAGGCGCTCAGGCTGGTCGGTAACGATATCCGAGGGGAAGAACCACTCGCTGTCATAGAGGAACTTCTCACACTCGGAGAGAAGAACG
>JAFYRZ010000205.1 GCA_017546745.1 Clostridia bacterium | reverse complement strand
AGAGGGGTATTCGTCTTTGACGAAGATACCCACACCCTGCGCCTGAAGAGCGAGCTCTTCGATCTTCGGGTGGGGTATGCGAACCCCATTCTGCAACAAAATGTTGCAGAGGTGGGCTCTCGTCCTCTCGTTCTACGAGATAAAAATAAACACCATCCACGAGGGATGGTGTTCGTTTTTATGGCGCAGGAAGAGGGATTCGAACCCCCGTGCCTTTTGGGCAAACGGTTTTCAAGACCGCCTCGTTGTGACCGCTTCGATATTCCTGCTTATCATAATGCACGCTGTCGCATTATGATAAGCAGAGAATCTCTATGCGGCTCTGAAAAATTCATTTTTCAGAATCCGCCTCGCATACCCCACGCAGACGCGTCAAGCTCGCTTGAAAGCGGCAAGCGAGGGTATCTTCGGCAAAGCCGAAATATTCCTATCACAATGCAAAATTGTGCTATTATTCAAGTATTAAGTTTTGTTAGATATTGCGGTAGTTGTTGGTAGTTTTGCGATTTTTGCAGTGGCGAAATAGCCAGTGTTTTACTCCACGCGACACAAGTCCGCTACGCGCTCTTGATGCGTTGCATTTCGCTCGGTTTACCGAGCTGTCGCGGAGCAATCTGCACTCGCTCGCTTGCAAGTAAACTTGCAGACTCGCTACGCTTGATTATCAAAAGTTTCGGGGTTTTGCCGTTCGCCCTGCCGACAAATTTTCAAGACAACGTGCCCTGTCAAGTCGCATAGTCGTTGATTGTCGCTCGGTGCACTCGCTTCGCCAACTCCTTGCTTTGTTGACTTCGTTCGTGAAAAACAGCCATCAACTGTTTTTCACTCCTCGCCCGTTGTGACCGGTTCGCGACATTCGGCGGTCGCCGAAATAAGCCTGCGTATTTTTTGAAATTTGTGCTTCGCATACCCCACGAAGATGCGTCAAGCTCGCTTGTAAGCAGCGAGTGAGGGTATCCTCGACAGAGATAATCCTGCGGTGCAGTAAATCATCTTACCAACTATTTAATTTATTCTTCCACACGAAATGAGAATAAATCTATCGCGCGGGGCATAGAATATATCAAACAAGCCTATATATGATATCACATTTTTTTCCTCTTGTCAAGAGAAAAGGCGCAAAAAAGCGGCGGGAGAAATATTTTTTTCAAAAAGGGTATTGACAAAATAGCAAAGAGGTGCTATAATGTATTGGCAGTATGGAAGACGTACGGTCGCATTTATGCCGGAATGGCGGAACTGGCAGACGCCCGGGACTTAAAATCCCGTGAGATTTACTTCTCGTACCGGTTCGATCCCGGCTTCCGGCACCATCATATCGCGGAGTGGAGCAGTCTGGTAGCTCGTCGGGCTCATAACCCGAAGGTCATGAGGTTCAAATCCCATCTCCGCAACCAAAGGTTCGTTGAAAAACGAACCTTCTTTTTTTGCCTTTAGGCGAAAAAAGGTTGCTATGATGGGATTGTTTGCCCGTCGAGTCGCATAGTCGCCAGTCGTCTCCTTCGCAAGTCTACGGCTCGACTGACTCCTTGCTTTGTCTCCTTCGCTTCAAAAAAACAACAATCAGTTGTTTTTTATCGCTCACCCACGAGCTACGCTCTATGACCTGAGTACTCAAGCCGAAGGCTTAGAGTACCGTCGGGGTCAAATATTGCGTCATTCGTCGTGTCCGCCCGACGAATAGCAAATAACCTGCGACCGAGGATAAAACGATTGATAATCGTTTTATCGACGGTTGACACAACCAAGCAAGGAGTTGGCGAAGCGAGTGTATCGAGCGACAATGAACGACTATGCGAACGGTGCGGAAGGTCATGAGGTTCAAGTCCTTATGCCCTATGAACATAATCTCAGCCGACGAAAACAGTTAACCTAAAGCCGATTTGTATCAAGACAAGCACACGTCCTGCGCTCACACCCTTTACACAATATAATCGGACTTTTATTTTTGTGGACGGATTAGATTTTTGTATTTGCTGTAAAAAGGGGTGAGATTTGTTTAGCATCAACGGCTTTTGTCATATTTGACATCTAACGCTTTTATACGACACAACCTAGAACCTACAGCTTCGCAGTTGTCGTAATTAAAAATAACATAATTTATATCATTGTAACCATCATACAAAGAGGATTTGTACGCAATGCCATCATACCCTGCATTCTTTATTTTTTCTGATATGTATTGAGTAATTAGGTAATCATCCTCATTATGATACGGCACCGACGTATAGCAGATCCCTTTTTTTAATTTCAGAGAATCGGCGGCAGCAAGCCACCGCCCTACAAGCTTTTGTGCCTGCCCTACAAACTTTTGCGCCCCCCTTGCAAACCTCGCAGGTTTATGCTATAATAATCCTAAAGGATTAAGAATTTTTTTGGAGGATTTTTATGTCACAGTTTGGAGTGAACGTTTTTGATTTTGGCGCGAAGGGCGACGGCATCACTGACGATACCGCGGCGATACAGGCAGCCATAAATTATACCTCGAAAAGGGGTGGCGGACGCATTTTCTTCCCTTACACAAAGGGCGGATATCGCTTGGCGTCGCCGGGCATCGAGGAGTACAACGGAAAAAAGGTAAGAGCGCAGCTCGTTATCCCGCCGGAGGGCGAGGCGAATATCTTTCTCGAGGGCGAGATGCCCTGCAAGATGCTTTACGCCTATCAGGTGCGCCCGCTTTCCTCGGTAAAGGATAATTATTCTCCGACGATGTTCGGTACGCAGTCCGTGAGTAACACCAGGATCTTTTCCGACTGGGAAGCGCCCGAGATCCACGACCCGACGGAGCGCCCGTGGGCGATGATCGCCGCACCCGAGGGGAATTCCTGCAAGGGCAAATTCAGCGTTTCGCAGTTTTCTATGGCGAACCTTGAGCTTCGCGTTCACCTCAACACCGAAAAGATGTACCCTACACAGAGTGCGGCGAATTTCCAGAATATCTCACGCGTATGGATAAGCGACTGTCAATTCTGCCTTAACGAAAACGTTGGAGATACCTTAAAGGAAAAGGAGCTTCAGGAGAACCCCTGCCATACGGTTGGACTTATGATGTCGGGCGACCAGAACGACAACAACGTTTTAAGGAACGTTGCTTGCCAGGGCTTTAAGTACGGCTTCGTTCTCGGCGAGCACGTCGTTGCGGACTACCTCTACGTCCATAACTGTGAGAATGCTATCGCCTTTCACGATTGCTCTCACGTGTCGGTCATCACCCACGTCGTGGCACAGCACAATAAGCGCATAATCACGACCGCACCCGACGGTCTTTTTGGGCACGAAAAGGGCAATTGCTTCGTTATTATTGAGAGCTTAAATTTTGAGTGCGGCGTTGGCTTCAAGCCCGCGATCTCGCAGCTTGAATACGGCGTTTACGACCCCGACGAAAGGCTTCGCGGCTACCTTCTTTGGCACAAGCCCTGGGGCAAGCAGGAGTTTCCCGCCGTCTGCGGCGAGAAATTCGAGATAAAGAGGTTTAATAGATAAAGGAAAGGCTATGAAAATAAAAAAGCTTTCGCTAATTTTTGCAATTGCTTTGGCGCTTGTTCTTGCGCTTTCGCTTTTCTCGTGTGGCTCGGGAAACGAAGACGAATGCCAGCACGAGGTGGTTATTGATGAGGCAATTCCCGCGACCTGTATAACTACGGGGCTTACCGAGGGTAGCCACTGTGCGGTGTGCGGTAAGGTGCTTGTCGCGCAGGAGGAGGTGCCGGAAACCGAGGAGCATACACCTGTGACCGATGAGGCAATTCCCGCCACCTGTAAGGAGGTAGGCTGGAGCGAGGGCAGTCACTGCGGAGTATGCAATATCGTGCTGGTTTCTCAGATGCCGGTAGCAAAGCTAAATCATAGCTACAACCAGAAGAAGGTTACCGCGAACTACCTAAAGGCTGAGGCTACTACCTCGTCGTCGGCAACTTATTATTATTCATGCGTTTGCGGAAGTAGAGGTAATGATTATTTCTCTTATGGAAATCCGCTTTCCGAAACTAATAGCTGGACACCCTGTAATAAAACGGTGTATGGCTTCGCGTCGGCAAATTTTTACACGAACACAAGCGGTAAATATATCTGCGGAAAAAGCAAGGTAGGAATAGAAATTCCCGTGGTATCCACGAACGGAGAGTGGTATAAGGTAAGTGAGAAGAATATATTTACTAACTGCGAGGCATATATAAAATGCACCGACGTAACCGAGGATGCCTCTTTGGCTACGTTCGTTAAGATTCCCGAGGAATATGCGAACAACGTTAGTGCAACCGTTAGAAATCAATTCGTGGGTGCATATTTGTGCAGTGACATCAGCGAAAAACACGAAAGCAGGGTAGGATTGATCTACGGCTCGGGTTACATAACGGTTGCTTCAATTAATAAGTCGAGAAGTTGGGTCGCCGTTTACTATTATGGCACCGACTCAGAGGGACGTCAATATGATGGCTCTAAGCTATACTATTGCTCGCTCGATGAGCTTGCTGTTTTAGGCTTGCCTGACAGCCTGTCGTGATTAAAACCGAATATTCTAACGTTGGTAATCGAGTTGAATATTCTCCATAAGTTTTTTAGGAAGATATTGTATCATCGTTTGTAGCTGCCACTTTTGATTTTGGCGCAAGGGTACTTTGGGAATTTTATAGCCTTAGTGACTATGTCACAGAAGAGTACTTCGAAATTTGTTATAATATGGATGCAAACCAAGAAAGGAGCATCCTAAGATGAGTGTAATTCAAGTAAATTCCGAAAACTTTAAAGAGATAGAAAACGGTGCGCGCCCGGCGCTTCTCGACTTTTATGCGAGCTGGTGCGGCCCGTGCAGAATGTTGTCCCCGACCATCTCTGCCATAGCGAGCGAGAGGGAGGATATCGTCGTCGGAAAGATAAACGTTGACGACGAGCCCGAGCTTGCAAGAAGGTTCGGCATATACAGCATTCCGACCGTCGTCGTTATGAAGGACGGCGAGGAGATCGAAAGGGTGGTTGGACTTCGTCCAAAGGAGCAACTTTTGGCGCTCTTGCCCTAACAAAAAAACGGATTTGACCTAAAATGTCATATCCGTTTTTTAACTTTATATCGCAAGCGCGCGAAGCCTTTCTTTATCAGCCTCCTGATATTGCGAGGCGAGGTGGGTTTTTCACGTTATTCAAAATCCATTTTTATCATATCATATTGAAAAGTAAAAAGGTTTGTGATATAATTTGAGTATAAAATCAAAACGGAGACCTGTTATGAGCGAAGAAAGAGTATATAAATATGAAATGCATCTGCATACCAGCCCTTGCAGCGGGGGTGGCAGAGATATCAGGGAGCATATAGATGATCTTATGTCTAAAGGGTTTTGCGGAGCGGTGGTAACCAATCATTTTCTAAGCGGGGACACTCGAATTGACAGAGAGCTTCCTTGGGAGGAGTTCGTTGACGCTTACAGGCAGGATTATCTTTATGGGCTTGAGTATGCGAGGCAGGTGGATTTCGATCTGCTGTTCGGCTTGGAGGAGCACGTTGGCGGCGGCAGGGAGATACTGCTTTACGGTATAACTCCCGAGCTGATCGCTTCTCACCCTGAGCTTAAGAGAGCCTCTGCAGAGACCTATGCCGAGGTGGTGCATTCTGCGGGAGGCTTGGTATATCAGGCACACCCTTACAGAGCAAGACATTACGTGGCACAGCCATACCCTCTTGAGTGCCTTGATATGCTTGACGGAATCGAGGTTTACAACGCGGGCAACGAGGAGGAATGGAACGAAAGTGCAAGAAAGCTTGCTGAGGAGCTTGATTTGGCTTGCGTCAGCGGCTCGGATGCCCACAATATCGGAACGGGCGGCAGAGGCGGAATTGCAACCAAGGAGCGAATTAGGAGCAACTACGACCTCGT
>JAFYRZ010000204.1 GCA_017546745.1 Clostridia bacterium | reverse complement strand
GAGATCTTAAGCCCTCGTGTGAGGATCAGCTTGAGTTTTCCGCGCAGTCGGCACGCTTCAGCGAGATCCGCGCAGGGCACAGCATCGGCAGATTTGAAAACGTCGTTCCCACAAGAGACGACTTTGCTACCGTTTATAAGCTCGTCGTTTCCTCCGTACGTGCAGGCGTAGATACCTTAAGCCACAAGGATATCTGCTATAAGCTCTCCCGTATTCCCGGTGTAGATATCGGCTACATAAAGCTTAAGTTTATCGTTATGATAATGAAGGAGCTTAATATTCTGTCCATTGACGAGTATGAGAACGAGGTTTATAAATTCAGCGTTCATTATTCCTCGCAAAAGACCGATCTTGAAAAATCAAATCTTTTAAAGCGCTTAAGAAATCAAGTAGAAAGATAACTTAGGCTACGGTAATTTTATGGAACTTTTAAAACCACTGATGGACGTTATAAGCGTCAATTTAAAGAATTACGATATAGATAAAATTTATCGTGCATACGAGTATTCAAAGAGCCTGCACGAGGGGCAGTTCCGCCAGAGCGGAGAGCCATATATATGCCATCCTATCGCGGTCGCGGCAATAGTTGCCGAGCTTGGTCTTGATACCGATTCTATCTGTGCGGCTCTTTTGCACGACACGGTAGAGGACTGCGCAGACAGGACAAACCTCGAGATCCTTGCTAAGATGTTCGGCGCAAGCGTTTCGGCTCTCGTAGACGGTCTTACCAAGATCATATCGGTTCAGATAGCCGATAAGGAGGAGGCGCATATAGAGAATATCCGTAAGATGCTTCTCGCTATGAACAAGGATATTCGCGTTATCTTTATAAAGCTTTGCGACAGGCTTCACAATATGCGTACGCTTGATGCAAAGAAGGAGGACAGGCAGAGAGCTATCGCGCTTGAAACTATGTATATCTACGCGCCGCTCGCGCACCGTCTCGGTATACAGAGGATCAAGCACGAGCTTGAAAATCTCAGCCTTTTCTATCTTGATCGCGTCGGTTACGACGAGGTGCAGGAGTCGATTGATAAAAAATTCGGCCAGAACCGTAACTTTATCGAGGACGCAAAGGCTATCGTATCCGAAAAGCTTAAGGAAAACAACATTTCCTTCCGCTTGAGCGGACGAGTTAAGTCTGTATACAGCCTTTACCGCAAGATGTATACTCAAAACAAGGCGTTTGACGAGATATACGACTTTTATGCCTTAAGAATTATCGTTGATACCGAGCTTGAGTGCTATACCTCTCTCGGTCTTGTTCACGAGCTTTTTAAATCTGTTCCCGGCAGATTTAAGGACTATATCTCCACACCTAAGCCCAACCTTTACCGCTCGCTTCATACTACCGTCATAGGCAGAAGCGGTATCCCCTTTGAGGTTCAGATAAGAACCAAGGAGATGCACGAGGAGGCTGAATACGGTATCGCGGCTCACTGGAAGTATAAGTCGGGCGAGAAGTCCGGCTCTAATATCGACGAGAAGCTCAGATGGATCGCAAAGCTTCTTGAATCGGACGAAAACACTCGCGATCCCGATGAGTTTATCCATTCCTTTAAAACCGATATATTCCACGACGAGACCTTCGTCTTTACTCCCAAGGGTGACGTTATCTCGCTCCCCCAGGGCTCGACCGTTATCGACTTTGCCTACGCTATACATTCTGCCGTAGGTAACAAGATGATGGGCGCTAAGGTCAACGGTGTTATCGTTCCTATCGATAAGATACCCGGAAACGGTGATATTATCGAGATCATCACCTCGGGTGCATCTAAGGGGCCGAGCAGAGACTGGCTTAAGATAGTTAAGACGGGTGAAGCACGCAGTAAGATAAGACAGTGGTTCAAAAAGGAGAAGCGCGCGGAAAATATCGTCGTCGGTAAGGCTGAGGTAGAAAAGGAATTTAAGAAGCTTTCGAGAAACGTTTCCGATGAGGATATCGAGCAGATCATTACCAGCGTTGCAAAGCGCGTCGGCATCATCAGTGCGGACGATTTCTATAATACCATCGGCTTCGGCGGTATAACGCTTCAGCGCTTTATCCCGAGGATAAAGGAGGAGCTTGAAAAGCTCCGGGCTGAGGATGCGCCCCCTCTTACCATTGAGGAGGAGATCAACCGCGTTAAGCTTGAGAGCAATACGAAAAGGCTTCGCTCCTCGAGCGGAGTTATTATCGACGGTGAGGGCGGATATCAGATCAAGTTTGCGAAATGCTGTAACCCCTTGCCCGGAGATAAGATCGTGGGCTTCGTTACCCGCGGTTTTGGTGTTTCGGTTCACAAATCCGACTGTCCTAACGTTATTCAGTCAAGACGCGTTGAAGAAAATCTTGCCCGTTGGGTGAGAGCAGAGTGGGAAAGGGATACGGTCGATTCCTCTGATGCAAAGGCTAATTACGAGGCTAAGCTTCAGATAATCGCACAGGATAAAATAGGCGTTCTCGCGGATATTTCAGTAGCTCTTGCGGATATGAAGGTATCTATCACTCAGATCAACACGCAGGTGCTTAAAAACGGTGATATTCTCATAAATATCGTCGTATGGTGCAGAAACACCGCGCATTACGAATCTATCGTATCAAGAATGCGTTCGGTTCCCACGGTTATTTCCGTTACTCGCGGACTTTTCGGCTGATTTCTTGAATTTCAAATTTTGGAGTATTTATGATTGCTGTTATACAGAGAGTAAAATCGGCGTCTGTAATTGCTGACGGTGAGCCTGCGGGTGCTTGCGGCTTTGGTCTTTATATTCTGCTTGGAGTTGCCAAGGAGGATAACGAGGCTGATGCTACGGCCTTGGCGGAGAAGATAAGCAAGCTTCGCATCTTTACGGACGAGAACGATAAAATGAACCTTTCGGCACTTGACGTGGGTGCTGAGGCTCTCGTCGTATCTAATTTTACGTTAAATGCCAATTACGCGCACGGCAACCGCCCGGATTATTTCGGCTCTGCGGCGCCGGCCGAGGCAAACAGGCTTTACGAATATTTCGTAGAGCTTATGCGAGGTAAGCTTTCTCGCGTTGAAACCGGAGTTTTCGGTGCAGATATGCTTACGAGCATGACCACCGACGGTCCGGTCACTATCGTTATGGATTCCAAGGTTCTCATTAACAAGGGAAAGGTTAATCGGTAAGATCCTATGGTTTTAAAAATTACAGGTGATATCAACAGATATTACGTACAGACCCTTTGTATGGTATTCTTCCCGGGTGCTACCTTCGGTGAGGACGAGGAGAGTGCAGAGGGGGTTCCCGAAATACACGTTCTTGTCAAGGAGCACACGGAGCGAGAGCTTTTGGCAAAGGTGGATATCTACCTTAACGACAAGGTTTCCTCCGCGACAGAGATCGTTTCTCTTGACGAGCCGGTCTATATTGCTACACACGCCGCTATTGCGGTCGGACGAGCTATGTTTGCGGCAGGCCGCGAGATGCTTGATCATATTCCTCCGTGGGGAATTCTTACGGGAATTCGTCCCGCAAAGATCGCTGCGGGACTTCTTCGCGAAACTCGAGGAATTTTAAAGACCAAGAAGATTTTACGCGACGAGTATTTCTTAAATCCGCAAAAGGCGGCTCTTGCCGTTTCGGTTGCATCAAACGAGATGAAGATGCTTAAGAAAATACCCAAGGACACCTGCTCGCTTTACGTTTCTATACCGTTCTGTCCCTCGAGATGCGCATATTGCAGCTTCGTTTCATATACCACACCCCGTCTTTTGTCTATGATAGACGATTATCTTAATGCGCTTTGCGACGAGATAGACGAGATATTTGAGGTTATCAAGGAAACGGGACTTACGCTTTCTACTATTTATATAGGCGGCGGTACACCTACGACACTCTCTCCGAAGCAGCTTAAAAAGCTTTTATCAAAGATCGCATCAAAGGTAGACACCTCGACGCTTCTTGAATATACGCTTGAAGCGGGAAGACCTGATACCATAACGGCAAAAAAGCTTGAGGTAGCTAAGGAATACGGAGTTACGAGAATAAGCGTTAACCCGCAGACTCTTAACGACGATATCCTTAAGGATATTGGCCGTCATCACACGGTTGCCGACTTCTATAACGCCTTTAAGATAGCAAAGGAAAGCGGCATCAGAGATATTAACGTTGATCTTATCGCAGGTCTTACCGGAGACGATTTCAAGAACTTCTCCGAAACCGTTGATAGGATAATCGAGCTTCAGCCCACAAATATCACGGTACATACCTTCTGCGTTAAAAAGGCCTCTGACGCTCTTAAGCAGAATTCAAACGTTTATTCCTTAAGCGGCGGCGACGCGTCGAAGAGCGTGTCCTATTCCCAGCTTAAAACGAAATTCGCCGGATATAAGCCGTACTATATGTATAGACAGAAGAATACCGTCGGAAATCTTGAAAACGTCGGATTTTCTATCGAGGGACACGAAAGCTATTACAACGTTATTATGATGGAGGAAACTCAGTCTGTATTTGCCGTTGGCGCGGGTGCTGTTTCTAAGATCGTTGATAACCGCGGTGAGGCTGGCACGGGAAAAATAGAAAGAATATTCAACCTTAAATACCCTTACGAGTATTTAAGAAATGCCGAGGCGCTGAAAAAGGGAGAGATACCTCCCGAAAAAAGTAAGAAGGCTAAGATACTTAAGGCTTACCACGATATTTTCGGTTAATATATAATAAATGAAGAGATATG
>JAFYRZ010000203.1 GCA_017546745.1 Clostridia bacterium | reverse complement strand
GCTCTTGCCGAGAGCAAAAGAGCTATGGCAGAGGATAAGCCAGCGGTGGCAGAGGACGCGATTCCGGAGGATACTCACCCCGAGGAGAATACCAAAGAGGCAGAGACTCTCGCGATCGACGAGGTGGCTGACGGCGATGGCGGAATGACCCTCTCGCTTCCTGCCGTAACCGTTTCCCCCGCGAAAAAGGACCTTCCCGAGGAGGATGTACAGCCCTTGTCGGAACAGCCCACCGCCGAACAGCCGACGCTCGACCCCAACGTTATGTCGTACGACGACTATATGCGCGCGTATAGCGAGAGCATGGCGGCATACGAGAAGCAGATGAAGGATGCGCAGGCGGCTTATATGGCACAAATGGGGGCACAGGCTCCCGCTGCCCGAGAGCCCGGTAACGCTTCCGCAAGTGCGGCAAAGACCGCGCCCGTAGCTAACGGTAAGGCTAAGCCCGCAGAAGAGAAAAGGGCCGGTGGAGCCGTGCCCGTGATAGTACCCGCGGTTATGAAAAAGGCCGTGGCAAAAGAGGCTCCTTTAAAGAATGATGCCCCCGTTGCCGATACGGCGGCAGAGATAACGTCAAGTGAGGCTGCTCCCGAGGAGCAGATCCTTACCGCACAGGATTCCCCCGAGGTCATTGAAGGCTTGGGCACCTCGCCCACCGAAGCCGAGCCCCAACAGGCGGTAGCCGAAGAAGCCGTAAGAGTTGACGATGCTATGCCCGAGGAGGGCACGGCACCCGCGACAGAGACTCCCTCTCCCGAGACGGATACCGACACCGAGAAAAGGGATACCGAGGATGACGGTGTTAACAAGTACTTAAGCGAGATAGGAACGCTTTCCGCACTCGTTGCAACCTACGACGAAAGGCTCCGCCGTATCGAGGAGGATAAGGAGCGCCGCGACCGTGAGGATATGGAGGCGGCAGAGGCACTTGACGAGGCTGATGACGCGACCGACGCGGCAGAGGACGCAGAGACGAAGGACGAGGCGGGAGAGCTTGTTGACGCAGAGCAGATCATCGTGCGCGAGAACAAGCAGCCGGTATACGACGAGGAGGCTATCAAGCGCGATATCGAGAGCATGAACCGCCGCGCGCTTCCCGGATATCTCGGCAAGAGCGACAAAAAGCTGCGCACGCTTGAAAAGCAGGCAAAGCGCTTAGAGGCAAGGATCGGAAGATCGAGCGAGGACGATCGCATAGAGGCTACCCTTATCGCGATATCGGTGCGCAAGGACATCGTTGACCTTCTTTGCGAGAACCTTAAGTGCTGCTCGCTCTTCAAGGTCAAGAAGCACGACAAATACTTTACCAAAAGAATCAGACGCGCGACCGCGAAGTACAACGCGCTCGTCGCGATATACGAGTCCTACTTTAACGAGGAGCTTACCAAGGCAGACCCTGCCGTCATAGACGGAATTCTTAACGGTGAGGACTATACGCCCCTGCCCTCGGTCACCTACGTTAAGGAGACCGTTAAGGTGCCCGCAGAGGACACCGAGCTTTCCTCGGACGGCGAGACCGTAAAGGTGGCAAGAAGGATCACCGCCTCGGAGAGCAAGCTTCGTAAGAAGGTCGTTTATCACTCGGAGAAAAAGAACGCTGCCACCACCTCCTCACAGCGCGCATCCCAGCTTGCGGAGTGCCTTGTGGCGGAAAGGGATATCGTAGAGCTTTACTCGCAGGGACTTGCGTCCTCGGTTGCGGCAGATAATAAGAAGGAGATCAAGGCAAGAAAGAAGAAGCTTGACCTTGCGGTAGCCGAGTATAACGCATATGCAGAGGAGCTTGAGGGGCTTGTCGGCGGTGAGATCACGAAGGCAAGGGTGACCCTCTCCGACGATATTATTGCCGGTGAGGAATATACCCCCCTGCCCGAGATCAAGTACACTCTTGAGAGGGTGGAGCCCGAGAAGAGCCCCAAGGAGGCGAAAAAGGAAAGACGCGCGGCGCTTGCCGCGGCGCGCCGCGGTGAGGTAATGCCCGAGGACGAAAGATACCTTGGCGCTTATATCACGAGAAGCGATAAGGCGGCGCTTAAGATAGAGCGCCTTGTCAAGAAGAACGACAGGGCAAAGGCAAGGCTTCGCGGTGAGGCGTATAACAGGGCGATACTTAACAGCGCCATGCTCCACGCGAGGATCGTTGCGATCGATAGAGATTCTCTTATTGCCGCGTACAGGCTTGATGCAAAGGAGTATATTCCCGAGTGCAAGGAAAAGCTGCTTTCCGCGGTGCAGAATTATAACGACGATATAACCGAATACGACGATGCGACCGGCATCAAGCTCATAAAGATCTCCCCCACCCTCGGTGAGGATATCGTAAGTGGCAGAAGCTATCAGGTAATACCCGAGCTTCTTTGGCGCGAGAGATTCGTTGAGCTTGCCGACCTCTCGAGCCTGACCTCGGGAGACGGAGAGGTATTCGTATTCCCGACGCTCGACAAGGTTGCGGCAGAGCAGTCTACCGACGAGGGCAGGTACGTTATCGAGGCGAAGCTCGGTTCGCTTCCTCTCTCTATCGACAGACCTATCGCACTGCCCGTAAACACCGCAAGGGTGTTCGGTAAGCTTAAGGTCGATCGCGGTAGCAGGATACGCGCCTTTGACGCAAGGCTTAAGAAGGCGGAGCATCTCGTAGAGCGCGAGCTCGCCCTGACGGCAAGGAGGATAGCAGCATCCGATGCGGGTGCTACCGTGAGCCTTCTCGTTAAGCGCATCGTTCTTTTGCGCGAGATCGTAAACCGCCGTATCGAGGGTCTTACCTATGCGGTAAGCTTCTCGCGTAAGCGCCGCGCGGAGAGCTATAAGCTTAAGATAATCGAGGCTATGGTCCGCTATAACGCGGCAATAGACGAGTATAACGCGGTTGCAGACGAGAAATTCTCCTATGCGGACGCGCATATTCCTTACGCGATCATTCAACAGAGAGATTATTCTCCCATGCCCGAGATCGTTTACAGAAAGGAATTTATCGAGAAAAACGGTGACGACACGAGGGTGGTAAGCACCCTTGCAAGGACTGCCGAGGTGGCTAAGGCAGAGTCCGCGGGTGCCGCGGTCGCCGCTAACGCGATCGGAGCGGTCGGTATAGCCGGGGCTGTCGGAGAGGCGGAAGCCGTGTCCGAGGCGCAGAGCCTTGAGGAGTGGAACAGCGCGGCAAAGGAGCAGTATAACAGCGAGCTTGCCGAGAGCGCCGCTATGGAGGCAAAGAGCCATTCCGAGATGGCGGAGTATATGAAGCGCCTCGCAGAGAGCTACTCCGTAAGCGCTAAGAACAACAACGAGAGCGCAAGATATTACCGCGACCTTGCGGGGGATTCCGCAGGTAAGTCGGATAACTCGGTGAAGATGGCGGCATACTATGCCGGTCTCGCTGAGGAGCAGAGAAATAAGGCAGAGTACATAGCGTCTCAGGCATCAAGCTACGAGCGCGACGCTATGGAGAGCGTAAAGCGCGTCCGCGCTTACGCGGAAAAGACCCGCGAGGCTGTTGATATCGCAAGCATCGCGATGCTTGACGCTAAGGATAATCTTGAGAGAAAGATAGGCGTTGGAATAGTAACCTCTACACCCGCCTCCTACCGCGCAAGCGTGGTGCAGATGCTTGACGACCAGGGTCTTCGCAAGTACGCGGAGAAGAGCGATAGAGTAGAGCGAGTTAAGGAATCGAGAATGCGCGGACTTCTTAAGCGCGCGCATAGTGCCGACGGCAACGAGAAGATCACCCTCACGCTTGACGCACTTATCGAGTGTAAGAGCCGTATCGATATTATCGTTGACATTCTTCGCCAGGCAGTGCGCTCGGATAGCCAGAGGTATAAGAAGCTTTACAGCGAAAGACTTCGCGCGGCTATCTCGGACTACAATACTATTGCCGATGCGTACACGTCTATCACCCTTAAGCCTATCACGCATATCGATCCCGCGATAGCTTCTCTCGTGCTTGAGGGCAAGAGATTTCCTCCTATCCCCGATATCACCTACACCCGCGGTTTTAAGGCTCCCGGGGACGAGAACGTCGTCGTGCTTAAGCCCGGAATTACCGTCGAGGAGGCGGTTTCTACCACTACCTTTGCCTCTCGCGCACAGCTTGCCGAAACGATCGGAAAGCAGCTCTCCGTGGATATCGACTCGGTTTCCAAGGGAATTGAGTACGAGATAAAGATGCTTGAGAGAAGCGAGAACGTTAACCAGGCGTACAGATTCGGCTACGGCGCAAAAAGATCACTTAAGGCGGCTAAGAAAAAGATAGGCAGCCTCAAGAGAGAGGGCGTTAGCGCGGTCGAGGAGCAGAGGCGCGACGACGAGAGATATTACTCTGTCGTTTATGCAAATCCCATGACGGTACCCCTGGCAAGGGGCGCTGTTAAGGGCGTTGGCAAAAGAGCATCGAGGCTCGAGGAAGAGCATAACAAAAAGTCGGTCATGATGGTAAGAGAGGACGTCGCAAGGATCAGGGAAAACGTGATCGCCCTGCTTGATGAAAGGCATAAGATCAACTGCGAGATAGTTGCGCTCTATACCGGAAGTGACGTTGATCCCCACGGACTTCCCGTCAGCGAGAAGTACCGGGAAAAGCGTATGCACGCCGCACGCCGCACGTACAGAAGGCTTAGGGGCGCGGCAGATATAGTGAAGCACCTGAACAACGTCAGTGAGGTAACTAAGTCTCATATCTTCGCGCTTATGAATAAGAAGATAGTAGCAGAGTCTAATCTCGAGCTGTTTAAGTACCGCTATAAGAACGAAAGACATTCAAGATCGGGCAGAAAGCTCATTCTTAAGGACATCAAGGCGACGAAAAAGAACATCAAGAGCCTTGACCGCGATATAAGAGGCTTCATGTCGAGAGCTATAAGAGTTCACAAGGAAAGAAAAAATCTTTTCTACCGCGGAGCTATAATGTTTATTCTGTTTCTCTTCGTTGTTGCGGCGGCAGTATTAGCCTACGTATTCCGAGAGCCGCTTATGGCTTACGTAAGGAGCGTTATCGGCGGAGCATTTGGAGGTATTTTATGAGAAATAAATATGTCAGAAGCGAAAGCCGCGCGCGTATAATCCTCTCGCGTGAGCGCGATATCGAAAAAAAGCTTGACGAAAAGGAGCGCATCACCCTCGAGCTTGAGGAGTATATGAAGCAGTATGCTGCCCTTACCGGAGAGACTAAGGTCATCTCGCCCGAGGTGAGAAGACGGATGAGACGACGCAAGGCGCGCCTCGTAGCGATCCTCGTGGCGTTTGCCGCAATTGCCGGCGTTGTGGTGTACTATTTGTTGGCACGATGAAAATTGCCCTTATGGGCAAATGAAATTAACAACCGAGCCGCCGCGGAATTTCCGCGGCGGTTTTTTGTGCAATTCGTAGGGACGCCTGCCCCTACAAATCCGATATGGTTCGCTTAACCGAGTTAAGGTTATAAAAAACAACTTTTAAATTAAATATTGACTTTTTCTGAAATTATGATATAATAAATAGGAAGAAAAATAAAATCTATAAAGGCTAAGACGAAGAGAGTAGCCTCGTTTTGTATCCAAAGAGAGCCGGGGAGGGTGAGAGCCGGTGATGTGGGACGATGTGTGAAGATCACTTCCGAGCCGCGTATCCGAAATAAAAGTAGGGTATGCCGTATGCCAGACGTAAAATTGGCGCATATTGTCCGATATGTGAAATAGATGGTTAATTCGATTTCCGCCTCGGGCGGATTTTTTTGTTTTTTGCCCAAATTTGCAAATAAAAATTTACATAAATGGCGAGAATTCACGAATTTTTGCCGAAAGGATGAAAATGGAAGTTTATGAAAAGGTTTCAACAAACCTAAACTTTGTTGAAAGAGAAAAGGCAACGCGCGCTTTCTGGGAGAAAAACCGCGTGTTTGAGAGAAGCATCGATATCCGCAAGGATGGCGAGAACTTCACCTTCTTCGACGGTCCTCCTACCGCAAACGGAAAGCCCCATATCGGTCACGTTCTTACCCGAGTTATCAAGGATATGATCCCGAGATACCAGACGATGAAGGGCAAGAGAGTTCTCCGTAAGGCGGGATGGGACACTCACGGTCTTCCCGTTGAGCTTGAGGTTGAGAAGAAGCTTGGAATCGACGGAAAGGATCAGATCGAGGGCTACGGACTTGAGCCCTTTATCGGTCACTGCAAGGAGTCGGTTTGGAAATATAAGGAGATGTGGGAGGATTTCTCGGGCACGGTTGGCTTTTGGGCTGATATGAACGACCCCTACGTTACCTATCACGACAGCTTTATCGAGTCCGAGTGGTGGGCGCTTAAGAAGATCTTCGACAAGGGACTTCTTTATAAGGGCTTTAAGATCGTGCCCTATTGCCCCCGTTGCGGCACTCCCCTTTCCTCGCACGAGGTTGCGCAGGGCTATAAGAGCGTAAAGGAGAAGAGTGCGGTCGTTCGCTTTAAGTGCGTAGGTGAGGACGCTTATTTCCTCGCCTGGACCACCACCCCCTGGACGCTTCCCTCGAATACCGCGCTTTGCGTAAACCCCGAGGATACCTATTGCAAGGTAAAGGCGGCGGACGGCTATACCTACTATATGGCGAAGGAGCTTCTTGACAGCGTTCTCGGCTCGCTTAAGACCGAGGATGCGCCCGCTTACGAGATACTCTGTGAAATGAAGGGTATCGAGCTTGAGGGCAGAGAGTACGAGGCGCTCTGGACCTGCACCGCAGAGGCTGCAAGGAAGCAGAACAAGAAGGCGCACTTCGTTACCGCAGACAACTACGTTACCATGTCCGACGGTACGGGTATCGTTCATATCGCGCCCGCGTTCGGTGAGGACGACTCCCGCGTCGGCAGAAGATACTCGCTTCCGTTCGTTCAGTTCGTTGACGGAAAGGGCGAGCTTACCGCTGAGACCCCCTATGCCGGCGTATTCGTAAAGAAGGCTGACCCGATGATCCTCGCCGACCTTGAGGCGGAGGGCAAGCTTTTCTCCGCTCCCAAGTTTGAGCACGATTACCCCCACTGCTGGAGATGTAACACTCCCCTTATCTACTACGCGCGTGACACCTGGTTCATCGAGATGACTAAGGTGCGCGACAGCCTTATCAGAAACAACAACACCGTAAACTGGATCCCCGAGTCTATCGGTAAGGGCAGATTCGGTGACTGGCTCGAAAATATCCAGGACTGGGGACTTTCAAGAAACAGATATTGGGGTACTCCCCTTAACATTTGGGAATGCTCCTGCGGACATCTTCACTCCATCGGCTCTATCGAGGAGCTTAAGAGCATGTCCGACAACTGCCCCGAGAATATCGAGCTTCACCGCCCCTTTATCGACGCGGTCACCCTTAAGTGCCCCGAGTGCGGCGGCGAGATGAAGAGAGTTCCCGAGGTTATCGACTGCTGGTTTGACTCCGGCTCGATGCCCTTTGCACAGTGGCACTACCCCTTTGAGAATAAGGAGCTTTTCGAGAGCCAGTTCCCCGCGAACTTCATCAGCGAGGGCGTTGACCAGACCCGCGGTTGGTTCTATTCTCTTATGGCGATCTCCACGCTCATCTTTGATTGCGCGCCCTATAAGAACGTTCTCGTTCTCGGCCACGTTCTCGATAAGGACGGACAGAAGATGTCCAAGTCCAAGGGCAACGCGGTCGACCCCTTTGAGGCGCTTGAAAAGTACGGCGCAGACGCTATCCGCTGGTATTTCTACTCTAACTCCGCGCCCTGGCTTCCTAACCGCTTCTTTGGCGATGCGGTAGTTGAGGGACAGAGAAAGTTTATGGGAACGCTTTGGAACACCTATGCGTTCTACGTTCTTTACGCAAATATCGACGGCTTTGACCCCACGAAGTACACGCTTGATAAGAATAGCCTTTCCGTAATGGATAAGTGGATCCTTTCCAAGCTTAACTCTACCGTTAAGGCGGTTGACAATTATCTTGAAAATTACAAGATCACCGAGGCTACCCGCGTTCTCGACGACTTCGTAGACCAGCTTTCTAACTGGTACGTTCGTCGCTCGCGTGAGCGCTTCTGGGTAAAGGATATGCCTGCCGATAAGGTTAACGCGTATATGACCCTTTACACCTGCCTTGTTACCATGGCGAAGATCTCCGCGCCCTTTATCCCCTTTATGGCAGAGGATATTTACAGAAACCTCGTTTGCTCGGTTGACAAGAGTGCGCCCGATTCGGTTCACCTTTGCGACTTCCCCGTGGCAGACGAGGCGCTTATCGACAAGAGCCTTGAGGAGAATATGGACGAGGTCGTTGACGTTGTCGTTCTCGGCAGAGCCTGCCGTAACGCGGCCGCTATCAAGAACCGCCAGCCGGTTGCAAAGATGTACGTTAAGGCGGAAAAGACCCCCGACGACGAGTTTATCTCGATCATCGCGGAGGAGCTTAACGTTAAGTGCGTTGAGTTCACCGACAACGTGCGCGAGTTTACCACCTATACCTTTAAGCCCCAGCTTCGTACCGTCGGACCTAAGTACGGTAAGTATCTCGGTGCTATCCGTAACATCCTTCAGACCCTTGACGGAAATGCCGCAATGGACGAGCTTGAGGCGACGGGTGCGTTGAAGCTTGATATTCCCGACGCAGACGTTTCTCTTACCAAGGAGGATCTTCTTATCGAGATGACCAAGAAGGAGGGCTTCGAGTCGCTTGGCGACAGAGGTGTTACCGTCGTTATCGACAAAAACCTCACCCCCGAGCTTATCGAGG
>JAFYRZ010000202.1 GCA_017546745.1 Clostridia bacterium | reverse complement strand
GGGGTATGGCAGATCCATACCCCGAAAAAAGTTTTATCAGTGCGACTGCTTGGTCATACGGGAAGCGTATTCGCGAGTGATCTCGAGCTTAAGCGGCTCACCCTTTCCGAATCTTACGATATCCTCAACAACGGCTCTGCCGATATGGGGGAAGCGGTCGTTGGTAGGACCTCCTCTGTGAGGAAGCATATAAACGTTATTAAGCGAACGCATAACGTTATCAGCCTCGGGAGGCTCGGGAGAGTATACGTCAAGTATCGCCGTAACGTCGGGACGGGAAACGAGGAACTCCTCCATTTCCTTCTGATTGATTATAGCACCGCGCGCGGTGTTAACGAATACTGCATTCTCGGGAAGAAGCTCAAAATGCTCCTTGCGGATAAGGTTGCGCGTCTTCTCGTTAAGAGCGGAGTGAAGCGAAACGATAGAGCAGGTGGAGAAGATCTCTTCAATAGTATCGACCCTCGTTGCGTTAACACTCTTAAGAAACTCCTCGTCCATAGGGAACTGGGAGAAGATCTTGAACCTGCATCTGAATACCTGAAGCATTCTCATAAGGTTCTGGGAGATCATACCGTAACCGATAATACCGATCTCACGGTCAAGAAGACCGCGGGTCTTAGGAACCTCGGGGTGATGCCAATGCCCCTCCTTAAGTCCGTAAACCTCGGTGGGTATCTTACGGAGCGCAGACATCATATATGCGATAGTACCCTCGGCAACGCTCTCTGCAAAAAGCTTGTTTCCGCTAACGATGGTGATGCCCTTATCATACGCCTCGGTATCAACAAGGTCGCCGACAGAGCCGGCAGTATGCGCGATCATTTTAAGGGAGGTATTCTCGTGAAGAGGTCCGCCGATACAGGAGGCAAAGCCCCAGCCGGTAACAAGGATATCAACGTCCTTTATAGCCTCGGTAAGCTGTGCTTGATTGTAATTCTTACCCGTTTCGTTATATATAACCTCAAAGTTATCCTCAAGAAGCTTGATAGATCCCTCGTCAAGGAAGCCGTTTCTCGTGCCGCCTGCGGGAATGGAAATAAGTACTTTCATTAAAGTTCTCCTTTAAAAATGCGAGAGTATAGAAGAATATTCTACCAACATAATTATAATATAAATTAAGTATAAAAGTCAATACTTTTTCACGACTTTATGGTTAAATATGAACAAAGGAGAGGTTTTTATGGACAAATAAAAAATAATTTGAAAAAGCTGTTGACAAATAGGGGGCGAGGTGATAAAATAGAATAAACGATTGAACAACCGTTCAACTGTAATGGAGGTGATAAGCTATGAAGAATGAAAAGCAGACCCCGCTTTGCGAGTGTGATGAGGTGCATCTATCCGAGGTTGAGGATAGGCGGCGTGAAATGCCCGCGTTAGAAAAGCTTTACGAGCTTTCTGATTTCTTTAAGATATTTGCGGATTCAACGAGGATGAGCATACTTTTTGCAATCGATAAGGGTCCGCTCTGCGTTTGTGATATAGCGCATCTTTTAGGTATGACGAAATCCGCGGTCTCGCATCAGCTTAAGATTTTAAGACAGAGCGCGCTCGTAACCTACCGTCGTGCGGGGAAGAATATATTTTATTCGCTCGCAGACGATCACGTGAGAGATATAATAGAAAAAGCACTTGAGCATATAAAAGAATAAAAGGAGATGTATTATGAAATTTAAATTTGAAATCACGGGAATCGATTGTCCGAACTGCGCGGCAAAGCTCGCGGGTAATATCGGCAGTGCCGAGGGAATAGACTCTGCAAAGATCAATTTTTTGACCGAGAAGCTTACCGTTGAGTCCTCTCTTGACGAGGCGGAGGTTATTAGGATAGCGAGCGAGATTGCCCGCGCGTTTTCTAAAGGTGTTAAAATAACAAAATGAAAAAGGTAATAAGCCTAATAAAAAACGAGCTGCTTCAGATAATATTCGGTGCGTCGCTTTTTGCTGCATCTATCATAGTTGAAGCCTTAAAACTGCCTGTTTTGGCAACAATACTTTACATAATAACACTTATAGTATGCGGATTTAGGGTTTTTCTTGATGCTGTAAGGGGAATCTTGCGGCTTGATCTTCTTGATGAAAGGTTTCTTATGACGATAGCATCGGTAGGTGCTATGATAATCGGTGAGTACACCGAGGGCGTTGCGGTTATGCTTTTTTTTCTCGTTGGAGAATACTTTGAGCATAAGGCGGTAAGACGCTCGCGCGCTTCTATAAAGGCGCTTATGGATATCAACCCCGATGAGGCAACCGTTCTGCGCGACAGAGAGGAATTAAGAGTTGATTCCGATGAGGTTGAAGTAGGTGATATCCTTATAATTCGCCCGGGAGAGCGAGTCGCGGTCGACTGCGTTGTGATATCCGGAGAGAGCGACGTTGATACCTCGTCTATGACCGGTGAATCAACGCCCGTTCCGGTTTTTCCTGATTTTGAGCTTCAAAGCGGAGTCGTTGTCATTAACGGAACGCTTTTCTGTAAGGCGCTTCGCCCCGCGGAGGAATCTTCGGCAACGAGAGTTCTTTCGCTCGTAGAGGAAGCTACCGAAAGAAAGTCGCGCGAGGAGAGCTTTATCACCGTTTTTTCAAGATATTACACACCGATCGTCGTTATTTTAGCGGTCTTGATGGCAACAATTCCTTCGATTTTTAAAATACTGAGCTTTTCCGACGCGCTTTATCGAGCTCTGATCTTCTTGGTAATTTCTTGCCCATGCGCACTCGTTATTTCGGTGCCGATGTCATTTTTTGGCGGTATAGGTGCGGCGGCATCGAGGGGCATACTTTTTAAGGGCGGTAACGTTTTTTCGGGGGCAGCAAGGGCAGACGCGATCGCCTTTGATAAAACAGGCACCTTGACCGAGGGTAACCTTTCGGTCCAGGACGTAATTGCTATTGATACAGATAAGGAAGAGGTACTGCGACTTGCTGCTTCGGCTGAATACGGGTCAAATCACCCCGTAGCAAAGGCTATAACGCTTGGTCGAGACCTCATAGTGCCCGAGAAGATCACCGAGATCGCAGGCAAGGGCATTGTCGCAACGGTTAACGGTGAGCAGATTGCCGTCGGTAATATCGCCCTTATGAAGCATCTTGAGGTTGTCGTTTCCCGTGAGCTTGACGGTGTTTACGTTTCGAGAGGAGGTAAGCACATCGGTAATATATTGCTTTCCGATACAGTAAAGGGCGAGGCGGCAGAAGCCGTATCCGAGCTTTCCCGCATAGGTGTTAAGCACTCCTACGTTCTCTCTGGTGACAGAAAAGAGAAGGTAGAGGCGGTTGCCTTTAAGGTTGGCATTAAAAATTGCACCTCGGAAATGTCACCCGAGGATAAATTCCATGCGCTCGAGGGGATCATTGAGAAATCCTCTGCAACGATCTACGTAGGAGACGGAATAAACGACTCGCCATCACTTGCACGCGCTGACGTCGGTATCGCTATGGGCGCGCTTGGCGCAGACTCTGCTATCGAGGCGGCGGACGTCGTCATAATGTCTGATAATCTGAAGAGAATTCCCGAGGCTGTTCGTATCGCAAGGAAAACCTTAAGGATAGCAAAGCAAAATATATTTTTTGCTATATCTGTAAAGCTTTTAGTAATGATTCTTGGAGCTTTTAGCCTTGCGGATATGTGTCTTGCCGTATTTGCCGACGTTGGCGTTGCGATTCTTGCGATCCTTAACGCTATGCGTATTTTGCGATTTGGTAAAAGAAGGGGTGTGTAGCGTGAGATACATTATGCTTAATAAGCCAAAGGGTTACGTTACCGCAAGGCAGGACGCAAACCGACCTGCGGTAATGGAGCTTTTCTCGGAGGAGGAAAGAAGCGTACTTTTTCCCGTGGGCAGGCTTGACAGAAATACCGAGGGGCTTCTTTTAGTGACCGACGACGGCGGACTTTGCTTTGATCTTATGAGCCCGAAAAGTCTTGTCGAAAAGACGTATTTTTTCTACGCTGTCGGAAAAATAGACGAGGAGAAAATAGAAAAAATCGAGAACGGCTTGAAAATATACCCGAATTTGGATTTTGTAACCTCGAAGGCTTCTTTTAAACTTTTGGGAGAGACGGTCATATCGAATATAACCGAGCTTTTGGATTACGAGGATCTAAAGCTTGCAAGGAGGAGGGAGACGCTTCCCGTGTTTTATGCGACCCTTACGATAACCGAGGGGAAAAAGCACCAGGTTAAGCGAATGATGCGCGCTGTCGGCTGTCGTGTTCTTTACCTTAAAAGGATAGCTATCGCAGGTGTCGGGCTTGATGAAAACCTCAAAAGAGGAGAATATAGACAGCTTACCGATGAGGAGGTTAAAATACTAAAATCCTCGGTAAATGTCGGTTAATGTAAATAAAAGTTATGAAAAAGGGACTGCGCCTAAATGACGCAGC
>JAFYRZ010000201.1 GCA_017546745.1 Clostridia bacterium | reverse complement strand
GCTTCGCGCGAGAAAAGCAGCGGATCTGCGTTTTTGCAAATCCGCTGTTTTTGATTATTCCTAAATAAATGGTCCCCGATCAGATCTTCTCCGCGGGATGCTCACAGTAGATGCATCTGCCCTGGTTGAAGAGGCTCTTTATACCGCGCTCGGTTTTGGTCACGCAGTGGGGGTTGTTACAGGTGAGGGTCGCGTCCTCCTTGCCTGCGGGGAGATTCGAGGTGCGGTTCTTATCGGTAAGGAGCTTAAGGATAAGCGCCATACGGATATATCTGCCGTTTGCCGCCTGCTCGAAGTATGCGGCTCTGGGGTCGTCGTCTATCTCGACCGCGATCTCGTTAACGCGAGGAAGCGGATGCATTATCGCAAGGTCACACTTTGCGTTTGCGAGCTTATCGGGGGTGAGGATATAGACGTCCTTAAGTCTTTCGTACTCCTCCTTGGAGGCAAATCTCTCCTCCTGAACTCTCGTCATATAGAGAACGTCGAGCTTATCCATCTCTGCGGTAAGGTCGGTAACCTCGGTATACTTACACTTGCCGTCAAGGTAGTCACTCTTTACGTGCTCGGGAAGCTTTAACTCCTCGGGAGCGATAAGCACGAAGCGGATATCCTCGTATCTCGACATAGCCGCGATAAGAGAGTGTACCGTTCTGCCGTACTTAAGGTCACCGCAGATACCGATGGTGAGCTTGTTAAATCTGCCCTTGAGTCTGTTGATGGTAAGAAGGTCGGTAAGGGTCTGGGTGGGGTGGTGGTGTCCGCCGTCGCCCGCGTTGATGACCGGAACGGTCGAAACGCGCGCCGCAACGGTAGCCGCGCCCTCGTTAGGGTGGCGCATAGCGATAATATCGGTGTAGGCGCTTACCATTCTGATAGTATCCGAAAGGGTCTCGCCCTTGGTAACGGATGAGCTTGATACCTCGGAAATTCCAAGCACGTCACCGCCGAGGGACATCATAGCGGAGGTGAAGGAAAGTCGGGTTCTCGTAGAGGGCTCGAAGAAAAGAGTACCGAGTATCTTTCCTCTTGCCGCCTCGGCATACTTCTCGGGGTTAGCGATCATATCCTTTGCGGTAAGAACGAGCTCGTATATCTCGGGCTTTGTGAGATCAAGAATATCAACAAGGTCTTTCATATTTTTCTCCTTTCAGGGGGACTTACGCCTTTGCGCCGTAGGTCTCGAGGTACTTCTTGATTCTGGCAACGTTCTCCTCGTTTTTGCCGTCCTCCTCAAGGTACTCGATTATGTCGTATACGTCAACGATGGAGTAAACGGGGAAGCCGAACTGCTCCTCGATCTCCTGCATAGCGCCCTTATCGGTCTGACCCTTTTCCTTACGGTCAACCATAATGAAGGTAGCGGAAACCTTAACACCGTCAAGGTGGGAGAGGATCTCCATAGACTCGCGGATAGCGGTGCCGGCGGTGATAACGTCCTCGATAATTACTATTTCCTCGCCTGAGGTGGGAACGTAGCCTACGAAAACGCCGCCCTCGCCGTGGTCCTTAACCTCTTTTCTGTTGAAGAAGAAGGGAACGTTGAGGTCGTTCTTCGAGAGTGCGACCGCCGCGGAAACCGCGAGGGAGATACCCTTGTATGCGGGGCCGTAGAGAACGGCCGCCTTTGCACCGAGCTTGTCAAAGTAAGCCTTTGCGTAGAACTCGCCGAGCTTTGCGATATCGTTACCGGTCTTGATCATACCTGCGTTGATGAAATAGGGGATCTTTCTGCCGCTCTTTGCGGTGAAGTCGCCAAACTTAAGAACACCCGCGTTCTGTAAGAACTGTATAAATTCTCTCTTGTAGCTTTCCATTTTTATTCCTCGCTTTTGTCGTTTTTGTCAAAAAGTATTACTGCGCAAAGCGCGCTTATTGCCGCGCCGAAAAGAAACAGCGTTGCAAAAATTCCGATAAGATCTGCCACGAAGGGCTTTCCTGCCTCGGGTTGCCAAACGAGGCTTATTCCCTCGTCGGTCACGAAGTGGAAGAAGAAATAGTTGACGATAAAGACGAACGCAGATATCGCCAGCTGGCAGAGTGAGAGCTTAAAAAGTCTTTTTCTCATCTCAGTCGCAGAACTCCCGAACGCATCTCTCGTATGCTGCAACGGGATCTGCTGCCGCGGTGATGGGTCTTCCTACAACGATGTAATCAGAGCCGATCTCCTTTGCCGCCGCGGGGGTCATAACTCTCTTCTGGTCGCCGATATCACCGTCCGCAAATCTAACGCCGGGGGTAACGGTAACGAAATCCTTACCGCAGGTGTCGTGTACCTTTCCTGCCTCAAGGGGAGAGCATACAACACCGTCGAGTCCTGCCTCCTTCGCATTGTGCGCGTAGTGCATAACTACCTTGTCGATGGGCTCCTTGATGAGAAGGTCACATTCCATAGCCTCCTGGTCGGTAGAGGTAAGCTGGGTTACCGCGATAAGCATCGGGCGAGTGCCGTCGGGCTTGGTAAGTCCCTCGATAGCAGCCTCCATCATTCTCTTAGTACCGCCTGCGTGAAGGTTTGTCATATCAACGTCAAGGTGGGAAAGAACTGCCATAGCCTTCTTTACGGTGTTGGGGATATCGTGAAGCTTAAGGTCGAGGAAGATCTTGTGTCCTCTTTCCTTGATAGCCTTTACGATAGAGGGGCCCTCTGCGTAGTAAAGCTCCATACCGATCTTTACGAAGGGCTTTTTACCCTGAAATTTGTCAAGAAAGGCAAAGGTTGCCTCTGCGCTTGCGAAATCACAAGCAATAATAACGTCGCGTCCCATTAGTGCGCACCTCCGATTATATCTTTTAAATTAGTTATTCCGTATTTTGCCATAACCGAGGGAAGATCCTCGATTATTTTCTTTGCGGCATAAGGGTCGGTGAGGTTTGCCGCACCTACCTCAACAGCACTCGCACCTGCGAGCATCATCTCGATGACGTCCTCGGCAGATTCAACTCCGCCGCCGCCGACGATCGGGATATTTACCGCCTCGTATACCTGATAGATCATTCTCACCGCCACGGGCTTTATAGCCGGGCCGGAGAAGCCGCCCATCTTGTTGGCAACCACCGGCTTTTTGGTCTTAAGGTCTATCCTCATACCGAGAAGGGTGTTGATAAGGCTGATACCGTCAGCGCCTGCCTCCTCGCACGCCTTTGCTATCGCGACGATGTCGGTAACGTTGGGAGAGAGCTTTACGATAACAGGCTTATTTGTCACCGCCTTAACCGCGCGGGTGACCTCAGCCGCCGCCTCGGGCGACGTACCAAAGCTCATACCGCCGCCGTGAACGTTCGGGCAGCTTACGTTTACCTCAAACCAGCCGATAATATCCTCACGGTCAAGCATCTTTACGGTGTGAACGTACTCGTCAACAGAGAAGCCCGAAACGTTTGCCATAACCTTTTTGTTAAAGCACTTTTTAAGCTTCGGAAGCTCACACTCGATAACCTTGTCAACTCCGGGATTCTGAAGTCCGACCGAGTTTATCATACCGCGCTCGCACTCTGCGATCCTCGGGGTCGGGTTTCCAAAGCGGGGGTCCTTGGTCGTTCCCTTAAATGAGAACGTGCCGAGGATATTTATGTCGTATATTTCGGCGAACTCGTAGCCAAAGCCAAACGTGCCGGATGCGGGTATCACGGGATTGTCAAGCTCAAGTCCGCAAAGGGTAGTCTTAGTATTCATCACCAAAGTATCTCCTCCTTTACAAGCACGGGGCCCTCCTTGCAGATCCTCTTGTAGCCGGTGACCGTCTTGCAGGAGCAGCCCATACAAGCGCCAAAGCCACAGCCCATTCTTTCCTCAAAGGAGTACTGTCCGCTCGTCACGCTCGTCTTGTGGATAGCCTTAAGCATAGGCTCGGGTCCGCAGGTGTAGAAGTAGGTGTATTCGGCATCCTTCATTACGTCGGTAACGAAGCCCTTGGTGCCGTAGGAGCCGTCGACCGTGGTAACGGTAACGGTAACACCGAGCGCACGGAACTCGTCCTCGTAGAAGATCTCGTCCTTGGTGTTGAAGCCAAGCACGACCGAGGGGCGCTTGCCCTCCGAAATAAGCTTTTTGCAAAGCATATACATAGGGGGAACGCCAACGCCGCCGCCAAGAAGCATAGGACGCTCGCCGGAGAGGGAGGTGTCGTAGCCGTTGCCGAGGCCGGTAAGAACGTCAAGCTCCTCGCCCACGGTCAAATTCTTCATAATTTCAGTTCCGCGTCCTACGACCTTATAAACGAGGGTAAGAAGCTCTCCCTCGCAGTCGCATACCGAGATAGGACGGCGAAGAAATAAGCCGTCAAGCTTTATATTTACGAACTGACCGCAGTTCGTGATATCGCTCGTGTCCCCCTCAAGCACCATTTTGTAAACGGTGCTTGTCAGGGGAGCGTTTTCCTTTATAGTAAAAATCGTTTGCTTCATTTATATATCCTGTCCTTGATGTATTAAGCGTCGATGGTGGATATGGTAAGGGTGGTCTCCTCAAGAACGTCGAGGAATACGCGGACGGTGTCAAGAGAGGTGAACATAGTAACGTTGTTCTCGGTTGCGTACTTTCTTATCTCAAAGCCGTCGCGGATAACGCCGGAGGACGCAGGGTCGGACGTGTTGATAACGTACGCGATATGTCCCTGACGGATAGACTCGGCGATCTCCTCGGAGTCGTCGGAGAGCTTCTTAAGAACGTGAGTTCTTATGCCGTTGTCCTTAAGGTACTTCGCAGTACCCTCGGTAGCCTCGATGTTAAAGCCGAGGTTGTAGAAGCGGCGGATAAGGGGAAGAGCCTCCTCCTTGTCACAGTCTGCGATAGTCGCAAATACCGTGCCGTAGTTCTGAAGGTGCATGCCGGACGCCTGAAGCGCCTTATAGAGTGCGCGGTAGAACTTATCGTCGTAGCCGATAGCCTCACCGGTGGACTTCATCTCGGGAGAGAGGTAAGCGTCAAGTCCGCGGAGCTTGTTGAAGGAGAATACGGGAACCTTTACGTACCAGCGGTTCTTCTCCTCGGGATAGAGCGAGAAGATGCCCTGCTCCTTAAGAGACTTACCGAGGATACACTCGGTCGCGATATCCGCAAGAGAGTAGCCGGTAGACTTCGAAAGGAAGGGAACGGTACGGGAGGAACGGGGGTTAACCTCGATGATATAAACCTCGTCGTTTTTGTCAACGATGAACTGAATGTTGTAAAGACCCACGATGCCGATGCCGAGACCGAGCTTCTTTGCATACTGAAGAATGGTTCCGCGAACCTTGTCGGAGATAGAGAAGGTGGGGTATACCGAGATAGAGTCGCCCGAGTGGATACCGGTTCTCTCAACAAGCTCCATAATACCGGGAACGAATACGTTCTGTCCGTCGCAGATAGCGTCTACCTCAACCTCCTTACCGCTGATGTACTTGTCAACGAGAACGGGCTTGTCCTCGTCGATCTCAACGGCGGTCTTAAGGTAGTGGCGAAGCTGCTCCTCGTTTGCAACGATCTGCATTGCGCGTCCTCCGAGAACGAAGGAGGGACGAACGAGCACGGGATAGCCGACCTTAGCCGCAGCGGCAACACCGTCCTCGATCTTGGTAACGGCGCGGCCCTCGGGCTGAGGAATTCCAAGCTCCTTAAGAAGCTTCTCGAACGCATCGCGGTTCTCGGCTCTGTCGATTGCTGCGCAGTCCGTGCCGATTATCTTAACGCCAAGGTCGTGAAGAGGCTGTGCTAAGTTGATAGCGGTCTGACCGCCGAGAGATGCGATAACGCCCTCGGGCTTCTCAAACTCGATGATGTTCATTACGTCCTCGGGAGTAAGAGGCTCAAAGTAGAGCTTGTCCGCGGTGGTATAGTCGGTAGAAACGGTCTCGGGGTTATTGTTGATGATGATAGCCTCGTAGCCGGACTTTTTGATGGTGGAAACCGCGTGAACGGTGGAGTAGTCGAACTCAACGCCCTGTCCGATACGGATAGGACCTGCACCGAGAACGACTATCTTCTTCTTATCGGTAAGGATAGAGGTGTTCTCGCCGGTGTAGGAGGAGTAGAAGTAGGGAATGTAAGCGCCGGTGTGGCAGGTGTCGACCATGCGGAATACGGGGAAGAGCTTGTTCTCGTGTCTGAACTTGAATACGTCAAGCTCGGTGCAGTCCCACATTCTTGCAACGTACTTATCGGAGAAGCCCATCTTCTTTGCGGCGGTAAGCGTCTTGAGGTCGCGAACGTTTGCCTTAAGGGTGTTCTCCATATCTACTATATTCTTGATAGCCTCAAGGAAGTAGGGGGTGATCTTGGTTATATCGTAAAGCTCGTTTATGGTAGTGCCGCGGTAAATAAGCTCTGCGATAGCGAAGATGTTATCGTCGCGGAACTCGGATATGTAAGTCTTAAGCGCCTCGTCGGTCATATTGTCAAACTTGTGGTGATAGATGTGGTTAACGCCTATCTCGAGCGAGCGCATACCCTTAAGAAGAGCCTCCTCGAGGTTAGAGCCGATGCCCATTACCTCGCCGGTCGCCTTCATCTGCGTTCCAAGGGTGTTGGACGCGGCGGTGAACTTGTCAAAGGGGAATCTCGGAAGCTTTGCGATAACGTAGTCAAGCTGGGGCTCGAACGCAGCGTTGGTGTTTGCGATCTTGATCTCCTCGAGCGACATACCGATAGCGATCTTTGCGGTCACTCTTGCGATGGGGTAGCCGGACGCCTTTGATGCAAGAGCCGAGCTTCTCGAAACTCTCGGGTTTACCTCGATAAGGTAGTACTCGGAGGTGTTGGGGTTGAGCGCGAACTGAACGTTACAGCCGCCCTCGATCTTTAATTCCTTAATAAGCTTGATAGCGGAATCGTTAAGCATCTTTTTATCTGCGTCGGAGAGGGTCATTATGGGAGCTACGACGATAGAGTCGCCGGTGTGAACGCCAACGGGGTCGATGTTCTCCATACCGCATATGGTGATAGCGTGGTCGTTTCCGTCACGCATAACCTCAAACTCGATCTCCTTATAGCCCTTAACCGACTTCTCGATAAGAACCTGGTGAACGGGGGAGAGCTTAAACGCGTTAACGCCTATCTCAACGAGCTCCTCCTCGTTGTTTGCAAAGCCGCCGCCCGTACCGCCAAGGGTAAACGCAGGGCGAAGAACTACGGGGTAGCCGATCCTCTCTGCCGCCGCCTTTGCCTCCTCAAGATCGTAGGTGATCTCGGAGGGAATGGTGGGCTCTCCTATTGACTGGCAAAGCTCCTTGAAAAGCTCTCTGTCCTCGGCTCTCTCGATGCTCTCGCTGCTCGTTCCGAGAAGCTCAACGCGGCACTCCTTAAGAATACCCTTCTTTTCAAGCTGCATAGCAAGGTTAAGACCGGTCTGTCCGCCGATGCCGGGAAGAATGGCGTCGGGACGCTCGTATCTGAGTATCTTTGCAACGTACTCAAGGGTAAGGGGCTCCATATAAACCTTGTCTGCAATGGTGGTGTCGGTCATGATGGTTGCGGGGTTGGAGTTAACGAGAATAACCTCGTAGCCCTCCTCCTTAAGCGCAAGACACGCCTGCGTGCCGGCGTAATCGAACTCTGCCGCCTGACCGATAACGATAGGGCCGGAGCCGATGATCATAACTCTTTTGATGTCTGTTCTCTTTGCCATTTTTATATTTCCTCCAATTTTTTATCAAGATAAGCTGCGCGTCCGTTATATACGGTCGCCAAGCACCTGCCGTAGATCCTCGTTCCCAAAAACGGGGTGCTTTTTCCCTTGGAGAGAAACTCCGCGGGGTCAACGGTAAGCTCCTCGGATATATCAAACACCGTAAAGCCTACGTCGGTTTTTATATTAAATCTTTCTCTCGGATTGTCACAAAGAAGCTCGACGAGGCGCTTCAGGGTGATCTTCCCGGTTTTAACAAGGTAGGTGTAGCACAGAGCGAACGCGCTCTCTATTCCGACAACGCCCATAGCGCTCTTTTCAAGTCCCAGGGATTTTTCCTCGGCAGAGTGGGGCGCGTGGTCGGTCGCTATCATATCTATCGTTCCGTCGATGATTCCCTCGAGTATCGCCTCTCTGTCAGCGGGGCTTCTTAAGGGCGGGTTCATCTTAAATCTTCCGTCCTCCTCGAGGTACGTGTCGTCAAGGAGAATGTAGTGCGGTCCCGTCTCGCAGGTGACGTTAACGCCGCGCGCCTTTGCCTCGCGTATTATCTCAACGCTCTCCTTGGTCGAGATGTGGCATACGTGGTAAGGACAGCCGACCGCCTCGGCAAGCGCGATATCCCGCTTTATGGGGCCCCACTCGCTCTCGGAGCATATGCCGCGGTGTCCGTGCGCCCTCGCGTACTCGCCGTCGTGAATATAGCCTGCGTGTAGGAGCGAGTTGTCCTCGCAGTGTGCGACTATCATTTTACCGAGCGCCTTGGCTCTTTCCATAGCCTCGGTCATGATCCTCTCGTCCTGCACACCCTTGCCGTCGTCGGTAAAGGCTACGGCATCCTTTGCCATGCCCTCAAGGTCTGCGACCGTCTTACCGACCTCACCGACGGTTATCGTTCCGTAGGGCAGGACGGCTATTTTCGCATCGCGCTCGATTATGTCAAGCTCTTGTCTTAGGCTTTCCACCGAGTCCGGCGTTGGCGAGAGGTTAGGCATCGCGAGCACCGCCGTATAACCGCCGTGTGCCGCCGCGAGAGTGCCGCTCTCTACCGTCTCTTTATAAGAAAATCCCGGCTCTCTTAAATGAACGTGAACGTCACACAAGCCGGGAATAATAAGCAAATTATTAAAAATACGATCAACGGAGGAAATATCCCCCGAAAATGCTGAAAGAGAGCTTCCGTCGAAAAGCACATCGGACGCTCTGAGATTGCCGTTTTCATATATCGACGCGTTTTTGAATAAAACCTTCATAGTGTTGCCTCCTCAGATATCGAAAGATTTGCTTTTTCCAAGTATTATATCATAAACGCGTGTAAAAGTCAATATCGCGCGGAAAATTTTTATTAAAAAACGCGCGCATTATACGTTATACGCGTACGGGCAGGTAAAATAAGGATTTTCATCGACTGGTATTGACAAACGCGCGTCTGTCGTGTATAATATACGTAACGAGCTGTGGCTCGTTTGCTATGATCGGAAGAGTAGCGGTCCTTTGCGCTAAAGAGAGTGGGCGGTTGGTGAGAGCCCTCGCGCGTGGCTCGTGAAGGCAGTCCGTGAGCGCGGAGTGAAAAATCCCGAGAGGGAGCAAGCTCTGCGGGTGCGCCCGTTATCGCGCAGAGTCGTTTTTGCGACTTACAGAGAGGTGTTCCGTGAGGAATATCTGAAGCACGGTGGTATCACGTTAATTCGTCCGTGGCGTATTTTTCGCCGCGGACTTTTTTGTTTTTACCTGAGGAATTATAGCGGCGAAAGACAAGTATAATAATGAAGAGAAGGAGAATTAAAAATGAATGTTAAGATCTTGAAGCTTTTAGAGAAGGATGCGAGAATTTCCGCGGAGGATATCGCGACCATATGCGGAATTACCGAGGACGAGGCAGTACGCGAGATAAAAGAGATGGAGGCGGAGGGAATTATCCGCGGATATAAGGGAATTATCGACTGGGAAAAGGTCGATACCGCAACCGTCAGCGCGATAATAGAGCTTAAGGTCACGCCAAAGGCGGACCTCGGCTTTGAGGAGGTTGCCGAGAGGATAGCGCACTATCCCGAGGTCGAGGCGGTCTCGCTTATGTCGGGCGCGTGCGACCTTAACGTTGTCGTTAGGGGAAGGACCTTTCAGGAGGTTTCCACGTTCGTTGCAAGGGAGCTTGCCGTGATAGACGGCGTTATCTCTACCGCAACGCAGTTTATTATGAGAAGATACAAGGAATTCGGTGTTGAGCTTATCGAGAGCCTTGAGGACGAGAGAGGGGCTGTTTCTCTATGATGGATTACGAGAGGGCTTTGTCAAAAACCGTCAAGGATATGAAGCCGTCCGGCATCCGCAGGTTTTTTGATATAGCCAATACTATGGAGGGGGTAATATCGCTCGGTGTTGGCGAGCCGGATTTCAGGACCCCCTGGCAGATAAGAAACGCGGGAATAAAATCGCTTGAGCGCGGTTACACCCGCTACACCTCAAATAAGGGACTTGACGCTCTTCGCGCACAGATAGTCGCGTACGTTTCGAGAAGATACGGCGTAGACTACGATTATAAGAGCGAGTCGCTCGTTACGGTCGGCGGCAGCGAGGCTATCGACGGTGCGATACGCGCCATAATCGAGCCGGGCGACGAGGTTATCATCCCCCAGCCGAGCTACGTTTGCTACGAGCCGATAACGAGGCTTGCGGGCGGCGTGCCGGTCATCATAAACACCAAGGCGGAGAACGATTTTAAGGTAACGGCAGAGGAGCTTTCTGCGGCGCTTTCGCCAAAAACCAAGATGTTAATTCTTCCGTACCCCTGCAACCCCACGGGCGCTATTATGGGTTACGAGGATATCTTAGCGCTCTCGCGCGTGCTTGAAGATACCAACGTCGTCGTGCTTTCCGACGAGATATATTCCGAGCTTACCTTTGGCGCAAAGCACGTATCGTGTGCGTCGGTTGAGGGAATGAGGGAGAGGACGCTGCTTGTCAACGGCTTTTCCAAAAACTTCTCTATGACAGGGTGGCGTCTTGGCTTCGTCCTCGGCCCTGCGGCGCTTATTTCCGCCGTCACGAAGATACACCAGTACGCTATTATGTGCGCGCCAAGCACCTCGCAGTTTGCGGCGGTCGAGGCGTTAAGATCGTGTGACGACGAGGTTGAGAGAATGCGCGAGGAATACGACGACAGGCGCAGGATAATCGTAGAGGGCTTCAATAGGCTCGGTCTTTCCTGCCGAGAGCCGAAGGGCGCGTTCTACGCCTTTCCCTCTATAAAAAGCACTGGACTTTCGTCCGACGAGTTCTGCGAAAGGCTTCTTTATTCAAAGAAGGTCGCCCTCGTTCCCGGCACTGCCTTCGGCGACAGCGGAGAGGGCTTCGTAAGAGCATCCTATTGCTACTCCACCGAGCATATCAAGGAGGCGCTAAAGCGCATCGGCGAGTTTCTTGAAGAACTAAAG
>JAFYRZ010000200.1 GCA_017546745.1 Clostridia bacterium | reverse complement strand
GGATTACGCCAAGGATCTTTTCAATCCGAGCAAGGCAAAGTGATATGATGAAAAAGAGAAAACCGACCTGTGATCACAGGTCGGTTTTTTTATTTTACAGTCCGAGCCACTTTTCCCACTGCGCTTTTTCCTCTGCGGTGGGCTCGCGCTCGGTTCTTGTAAGATCGACGTTGCTGATCGTGATGTATCCGCCGCCGGTGGGCTGCCAGTAAAGTCCTTCGCTAAGGATAAACATAAGACCATAGCCCTGTTTGTCGGTCAGGCAGGAATAAAGGTTCCAAAGGTCTACGGTGATCTCGCTGCCGTTCTTATAGTAGAATTCGTAGTTTTTGGGATCCTTTGAGTTGCAGGAGGAGATAAAGAAGGCTTCCTCTGCGGCATCATCGTAGGTGTAGAGGTCGACGTAATTCGGCGTTATGCCAAGGTCGCCCGCCTCCATGGTTACGGTAAAGGAAAGATAACGGAAGCCAAGGCTCATCATCTCAGAGATAGCGTATCTGTTAAGCTGTAAGCTGGAGATTCCGAAGTTCTTGTCGTATGTATCGTGCATCGAGAGCTGCATAGTAAAGCCGCTCGCGGACTTGGTGTAAGACAAGATTTCTCCCGTAATTGTAATTGCTCCATGCTTTGTCAGAGAGGAAGAGATCGATCGCTGCATCCTTTGCCGTTGATTCGTTTTTCGAAGCAAGGCTGCGTCCTAACCAACAGTCCTCCGCCTCAGCGCCGAGGATATCTGCGATAGTAGGAGCGAAGTCAAGGATAGAAACCTCGTCGCCAAGGCTTGCGCCAGCCTCGAAGCCCTCGCCGATGATAAATACGGGGGTAGTCATATCAACAGCCGCAGACGAGCCGTGGTTGTTTGCACCGAGGTTGCCACCGCCACCGTGGTCGGCGGTGATAATTACGGTATATTCTTCGTCAGAAACCGCGTCGAGAATTCTCAGAATGTTATCGAAAATATGCTCGATAGCGATATAATACTCGTCGGAGAGCCAGTTGTAATTGTGACCCATCTGGTCGGTCATACCGAAATAGAGGTAGGTAAAGTCGGTCGGGTCGTTTTCTATATGCTCGATGATCGCGTTCGTCTGCTCTGTCGTAGATCTCTCGTGATATCTCTCGCTCTTGCCGTAATACCACTGGATATAGCTTCTTTCAACGTTGTTAGGTACCTTGGTAAGGTACTGCATATTCTCCCAGTCGAAGAACATTGCCATGGTGTAGCCCTGTGCCGCAAGCGCTTCGGTAATACCAAATCCGAGATCTGCGGAGGGGGCGTAAACGTTGCCTGAATTCATGCCGTGCATATTCGGAGTTACGCTGTGGAACATACTCATATGCGCGGGCATGGTCTTAGAGGGGTAGATCGTCTGTGCCGAGAGGGTGTAAGAGCCAAGTTCGCTAAGAATGCCCAAATACTCGGTGTTTGCTATCGCGTCGGGGCGAAGTCCGTCAACCGAGATAAGAAGAACCTTTTTGCTGTCGGTCTTTTCGGGAATTTTTACGTCAACGATGTCGCCCTCAAGCTTAAAGTGCTTCGTTCCGTCGAGGGTAATGTCGCCGTCAGCCTTGAATTTCTCGTCCTCGGGGGAGGGGCTGCTTACAGGCTCAACGTCGAGAACAAAGCCGTCGTCTGTTTTTAATTTTCCTGCATCTTTATGTCCTTCGGGATATGCGGTAGTTGTCGTGTCAGAAGGCTTTACTGCCGTTGCATATCCGTCCGCGGTCGCAACGTAGTAGGTAGAGCTGCTGAGAACGGCAGAAAGGCTGTAGAAAAATACGTTTCTGTCGTTGTCCTCGTAAACGAGCTTGTCGCCGTCGATCTTTGCGGTATAGAGAAGGTTGTTATACGCATCTCTTTCAAGATCAACGTAGTACTCGGAAACGCACTCACCGTCAATAAAGAAGGAAGCGGTAACGGTGTAAACAACCTTGCTGCCGGACTTCTCTGCGGTCTGGAAGAGTCTTAAGCCAAGTCTGTGCCAGCCGTAGTCGCCAATAAATACGTAGTCGTCCTCGGTTTCGTTCGAGGTCGATGCGTGGTTGGGCATAGACGGTCCGTTGAAGATTCCGCCCGCGGCGCTGTCGATATCACCGGTCTCAAAGCCGCCCGCATAGGGGCACCACTGTCCCGAAACTTTATTTCTAAAGCTTAATAGGTAGAGGGTGTGCTCGTTTTTATTGCCCTCGGAGCCGATCTTAAAGAGATTGATAAATCCTTTGTCGTTATTTGCGAGGGTATCGTTATAAAGGAAGGAGAACTCGAGGTAAAGCGCGCGGCCCTCGTAGCCGTTTTCTGCGTCGGGGTAGAAATGCAGATCTCCTTTAAGCACGTCGTTAATAAGGTTGATGCTGTCGGAGTAGGACGCAGTAAGCTCGGGGTCACCCGAAACGGTGGGATTATATTTCTTAACGTCCGCCTCGGTATTGCCTTGGGTCTCGGTGAGAGTGCCGCCGCAAATATCGCAATAGCCCTCGTTTATACCGCCGTTAAAGAGGGTGGGGAGCTGTACGACCTTGTCGTAGGTAAGACCCTCGTGTCCGCAGGAGCTTGTGCGCACGTATTCCTCTGCCGCTATGCCATAGGCATAGATGCTGGCAACCATTTCAGAAAGCGAAGGCACGGACGCCTTGCTCTTGAGGTAGTTAAGAGCGCTGTACGTAACGGTGGTATCACCGCAACGGACGGTTACGGAGTCTCTGATCTCGTTGGGCATAACCGCAACGTCTGCGTAGCAGTAGCCGTTCTTGTTAGTGACGGGAAGAGCCTCGCCGTCCTTGGTAACGTAAAGGTCGTTGCCTATAAAGTAGAAGCGGAGAAGCATACTGCCCTCGAGAACGAGGGATGCGCCAAGATAGATTTCTTCGTTGCCGGTAACGCTTGCCGGGTGAGCATTTTCCGCGTTGAGCGCAGAGAGGTCTGTCGCGGGCACGCCAACGAGCGCGCTCGTGTTGTAGCCGAAGTAATTCTGCGCCGCCGCACCGTAGCCGAGCATGGCGTTGACAAGCTTTATCGTTGCCTTGTCGTAGGTGCTTGCTAAGATAGCATCAGCGTAGCCCTTGACCGAGGAGGTAAAGGTTTCGCCAACGGGAAGATCTCCGTTTTTGAGCTGTGCCGAAAGGCTGTCGCCCATATTCTTCGCACCGAGGCCGACGGTGAGCTTATAGCAGTCGGTACCGTTTACGGTCGTGGGTGTTGCGTTTGTGATCTGCTGATCGGTGTCCGCCTTGATATAGAAGTTCAAGGAGATTCCCTCGGTGAGCGTCACGTCGGTTCCGACAAGCTCGGAGTCTGCCGCAAGCACGGGCATCACCGCAAGGACCGATACCAGGAGTGCAAGCGTTAGGACAAAGCTGATAATTTTTTTCATATCTACCTCACAAAATAAAAATCAAAATTATATTTAGCGCGAAAAGCGCGAAATAGCAGAGTAAAGCGGGGAGAAAAGGGTGGGGAAGACCACCGCGTTCGTCACGAGCTGGGATAGATAAAAGGGTAGCCCGCGAACGTAGGTTATTCCGAAGCGGTAAAAGAACCTGTCGTAATAGCCCAAAAACAGCCCGGTGTCAACAAGCGAGGTCAGAACCCCGAAAAACGCCGTAAGAACGAGCGCCGCCGCGGTGAGTATCCACCTGTTTTTTACCCTCGCTCCTTTCAGGAGCGCAAAAACGAGCGCGACGAGCGGCCAGTAGATAAAATAGCTGATAAGCCAGGTGTCAAAACCGTAGATCAGAGGCTCGATACAAACGAACACCGCGGCGGAAATTATCCCCCACACGCCGAAGGTGTATCCGTAAAGAGCCGTGAGAAGCGTAACGACCTCAACGTTCGGAAGAGCGGTGAGGACGAGCTTACCGCATTCTATCGATGCGGCACAAATACCAACGAGGGCGACGCGATAAGCGATCGACCCACCCTTAATCCCGCCCCTCATCAGTAAACGATGTAGGTGATATAGATGACTGCGCCGTCGGTGAGCGTCATCTGGGAGATGCCGACACCGCTCGAGGTAAGCGTAAGCCCGGCGTAATCGACCGTCATAGCGTAGGCGCTGACGTCAAAGTCAGCCTCAACGCTCGTGTAAACGTAGAGGTACTTGCCCTCTGCCGCGCTTTCCTTGAGAGATCCGAGCGCGGTAAGATACGCGCCGTAGCCGCCGTCCGTCACGGTGTAGCTGAGCTCCTCGTTTTCGGCAAGATATTCAAGCACGGGCATAAGACCCTCGCCCTCGCCGAGCGCGGAAAGGTCGACGACGTACTCGGTAGCCCCCTCGTCAAAGATGACGAAGCGGATGGTGCCGACCTCGTCACCGTTATCCGTACCGCCACAGGCGGTAAAGGAAAGAAGCGCTATCGCAAGCGCGAGCATGAGCGCCAAAAGGCGCGACGTTTTAAGTTTGAGCATCGTTTTTTCCTCCGTTTTGCCCAAGGATTTTGTGATACCCCCTCGGATTTTCACATGAGCTTGTGCGACGAGGCTGTTAAAAACCGTCGCAGAGCTTAAAGCTCCGCTCTCTGCGACTCTTCCAAAAACGGCAGGCATTCCGACTTGGCGCGGTGTGGGGCGCGTTACGGCAATGGCTGTTGCGGCAGATTTTCACTGCACTTTCCCTGCTTAGTATGCGTTTTTATAAGGGGTGCGCGTTATACGTATTTACGAAAAATTATAGTATAACATTAATATTATAATATAAAATTTAGAAAAAGTCAAGAAAAAGATAATAAAAAGGAGGCGATCGGGGGATATTTTTTGAGATTTTTGCCCCTCCTCGGTATTGACAAAAGGCGCGCCGTGGTATAAAATAATGTTAGAATTTCCCGGGAGGCGGATATGTACGGACTCATAGACAGCATTAAGGATAACCTTGTCGAGTGCTTTGTAAAGCTCGGCTACACAGACGCGCCCCTTTCCTTTAATTACCCCGATCGCACGCTTGCGGCGCTGCTTTTTGACACTGATAAATGTAAACAGGAGTTTACGCAGAATGAGGGAAAAGCGGGTGAAAAAAGCACCGATGATCCTACCGGTGCGGAGCTTTTAAAAAGGCTTACGGAGGAGCTTGATTCGGCAAGGGATACCCTCGGCGAATGTACCCTAAGGCGCCGCACGGGCGGCTATTCTATCACCGTGCCGAGGGAGGGGGTCAAGCGCGCATTTTCCGAGCTTGACGCGGGCGGATTTCTCCCCTCGCTTCTCTCGGTCATAAGCTCACACGGTGTAACCTCGGAGGATATCCACGGGGTCTTTGAGGAAGCGGAAAAGCCGTATGCTTGCCATCCCTCGACCGATGCGGATATAGACGAATTTATCACCGTTACCGACGGCACAGACCCATATTTTTACCTCTTCAAATACGAAGAAAATCACGTAGACTACCATAGGCTTTTACCTGCCGATTTCTACGAAATATACGGAAAATGACAACTAAAGATAACAAAAACCGCAGTTTTCGCGCGCCTGATGTGGCTTGTGCGCATTATAACTGCGGTTTTGTATTTTGTTAATTTCGACGGAAGGACGATCTTACTGAAGCTCGTAAAGCTTTTCGGGATAAAGAAATTTGATCTCTTTTTTTGCTTTATAATGGACGATATAATACGTATCCCCGGGCGAGGCGAGCTGAAATGCCGTGTGTCCGACGGAGATCTTATTATACTCACCGAAATGGAAAAATTCCTCCGTTGTACGACGCACCCTTTCCTCGCTCTTGTAGGATAAAACGCTGATATCAATAGCAAACTCGCCGCGTGTAAGCAGGCTTCTTTCACGCAAGGTCTTTAGAAAGAAGAAGAAATAGACCCATATCGGGGAGCTTATCATAACGCCCATAAACGTCGATAAAAGAATTTCAAACAGAGGGTTATCAAACACCCTTACGACCCCGTATATTACGGCGATCGTCATCGGCAAGCAGAGGAGCGTAAATATACACCACAAAGCAAGGCTCGACTTGATATTCGCGGTATTGTTAAAGCGTAGCTCTTTTTCTACCCATTCACGGGTGATAATATTTTTGGTCTCTTTTTTCATATCTCCACCGCCTTTCTGAGTTTATTATAGCACAGTTTTCGGTGTTTTTCAAGACACGAGAGAAAAGTTTGAATGAAGCATTTGCTTTGCAACTCGCTTCATGCACCGCAGGTGCGCTTCGTTTCCAAAGGCCGGGTATTCGCTTTTAGCGAAGATATCCGCGCTTTTCGCCTGGAGAGCGAGCTCTCCGACCTTCAAGCGGGATATGTGAACCGGTTTCCTCGGCTGAAGCCTCGGAAAGCGAGCTCAAAGCGAGACCATCGTCTCCAAAACAAAAACCGACCACGAGGGTCGGTTCATAGGGCGAAGCCCTGCTTCGTTTTTCATGTGCATTAGTGCGCTTCGTTTCCAAAGGCCGGGTATTCGCCT
>JAFYRZ010000199.1 GCA_017546745.1 Clostridia bacterium | reverse complement strand
TGAATTTTTTAGGATAGAGTTAGCACGTGCTAACCGATTTGGAAAGGAATAAGAATGGATATAAGAATTGCGATTGCCGGCAACCCCAACTGCGGCAAGACGACGCTTTTCAATGCCCTCACCGGCTCGAACCAGTTCGTTGGAAACTGGCCCGGCGTTACGGTCGAAAAGAAGGAGGGCAGGCTTAAGGGCCGCGATGACGTCGTTATCATCGACCTGCCCGGCGTTTACTCGCTCTCCCCCTATACTCTTGAGGAGGTGGTTGCGAGAAACTTCCTCGTTGACGAGCGCCCCGACGCGATACTCAACCTCGTTGACGGAACAAACCTTGAGAGAAACCTCTACCTGACGACCCAGCTCACCGAGCTTGGTATTCCTGTTGTCGTAGCCATCAATATGATGGACGTCGTACGCAAAAGGGGAGATAAAATCGATATTGAGAAGCTTTCGCGCGCTCTCGGCTGTAGGATCGTTGAGATATCCGCGCTTAAGAACACCGGTACCGTTGAGGCGGCAGAGGCGGCTATCGAGGTAGCGATAGAGGCGGCAAAGGGTGGCATCGTTTACCCGCGCCACTCATTCTCCGGCTGTGTTGAGCACGCCCTCGCACATATTGAGGAGGCGGCTCTCCACGATCTTCCCCAGGAGAAGCAGCGCTGGTACGCGATAAAGATCTTCGAGCGCGACGAGAAGGTCATAGCGGCGCTCGGCATCAGCAAGGAAAAGCTCTCGCATATCGAAAACGATATCGTCGCGGCTGAAAGAGAGCTTGACGACGACGCGGAGAGCATTATAACAAACGAAAGGTACGAATACGTCGCAAGAAAGCTAGACGGCGCGTACAAAAGAAATAAGCTCGGCTCACTTTCCACCTCGGATAAGATAGACAGAGTTCTGACCAACAGATGGGCGGCGCTCCCGATCTTTGCCGTCATTATGTTCCTCGTTTACTTTATCTCGGTAAGCACGGTCGGCACCCTTGCAACCGATTTTATGAACGACGGACTTTTCGGCGAGGGCTTCACCCTCTTCGGTGCGTTCGTGCCCGGCATTCCCGTTCTCGTTGAGCGCGGTCTTAATATGATAAACTGTGCCGAGTGGTTAGAGAGCCTCGTGCTTGACGGCATCGTTGCGGGCGTTGGCGCGGTTCTCGGCTTCGTTCCGCAGATACTCGTCCTCTTTATGATACTCGCATTCCTTGAGGCGTGCGGATATATGTCGAGGATCGCATTCGTTATGGACAGAGTTTTCAGAAGCTTCGGACTTTCCGGAAAATCCTTTATCCCCCTGCTTATCGGCACGGGCTGCAGCGTTCCCGGAATTATGTCATCGCGCACGATAGAGAACGAGCGCGACAGAAGAATGACAATAATGACCACCCCCTTTATCCCCTGCGGCGCAAAGCTCCCGGTTATCGCAATGATCTCGGGCGCGCTCTTTGACGGCGGATGGTGGGTAGCCCCCGCCGCATACTTCGCGGGAATTTTAGCGGTAATCATATCGGGCATCATTCTTAAAAAGACGAAAATGTTCTCGGGCGACCCCGCGCCCTTCGTAATGGAGCTTCCCCCATACCATATGCCCACTCTTATCAACGTTCTTCGCTCTATGTGGGAGCGCGGCTGGGCGTTTATCAAAAAGGCGGGAACGATCATACTTCTCTCGACCGTGTTTATCTGGCTTGGCTCGAGCTTCGGTATCTCTGGCGGAAGCGTCGTATTCGGTACGGATCTTCCGGTAGAAACTACCTTCCTCGGCTTTATTGGCCTTGCTATCGGCTGGATATTCACCCCTCTCGGCTTCCCCGGGGTTGAGACCGCGGTCGCGACCCTGCTCGGACTCGTTGCAAAGGAGGAGATCGTTGCGGTGCTTGGCGTTCTTGATTACGTCGGACTTACCAAGCTCTCGGGCTTCTCGTTCCTAATGTTCAATCTTCTTTGCGCTCCTTGCGTTGCGGCTATCGGCGCTATCAGAAGAGAGATGAACAGCGCGAGGTGGACCTGGTTTGCGATAGGATATCAGTGTACCCTCGCGTATGCGGTGTCCTTCTGCATTTACCAGCTCGGTATGCTCTTTACGGGGCATTTCGGCGGCTTTATCGTCGGCGGAATTATTTCCTTTATTATAATAGGCGCGGTTATTTATATGCTCGTAAGACCCGAGAAGAGGCCGACCCTTACTGTAAATGACTAAGCGAGGGTGGAATATGGGCTTACTAAATATCTTTGAAAAAACCGAGCTTGGCACGGTGCTTGTCGGTGCAGTCGTTCTCGTTATCGTAGGACTTCTTATCCTCTCACTCGTGCGTGGTAAGATCAAAAATAAAAGAGCCGGCAAATGTGGTTGCTCCTGTGGCTGCGCGGGCTGTCCTATGAATGGCAGCTGCGGCGGAACCGAGGAAAAATAATTTGATATATCAAAGGGCGGAAATCATGCGCGGATTTTTAAAACGCTGCCTAAAAACGGTGCTTTATAAAAATCCCAACATCAGATTTCCGTCCTTTTATACTATTTTTTACCTATTTTAGTGCAGAAAACTAATAAAAACCGAGATAATTTAGAAATAATCTAAAAAAATTAGAAAAATTCTAAAAAGTTTTAAAAACCTATTGACATTTGAGTTTCTATCGGTTATAATAGTATCGTAAGAGCAGGAAATGCTCGATTAAACTTTTAAGAAGGACGGTCAAGATGACACGGCAGAGAGCACTGATACTTGATATCATTCGTTCGGACAAGTGCCATCACACCGCCGAGGAGATATTCTCTATGGCGAGGGAACGGATGCCCACGATCTCGCGGGCTACGGTTTATAACAACCTCCACTCGCTTGAGGATGAAAAAATCATTCGGCGCATAAGTGGCGACGGCTCGTCCGACAGGTATGACAACGCGTTTATACCACACGGCCACCTTGTCTGCATAGGGTGCGATAAAATGACGGACTTTGATCTTCCTCGGCTTGATCGTGAGATTTCCGAAAGGCTCGGTGAGCCTATCGACTCATACGAGTTAAAGGTAAGATATATTTGTCCTACTTGCAGAGCGGCTGCTGCGACCGCTGAATAAAAAGCAGAAAAATCAAAAATAATAATTTATATTTTAAAAGGAGAATTTTAAAATGGCAGATCTTAAGGGAACTAAAACTGAACAGAATCTTATGGCGGCTTTCGCAGGCGAGTCTCAGGCGAGAAACAAGTATACCTATTTTGCATCCGTAGCAAAGAAGGAAGGCTACGAGCAGATCGCGGCTATCTTTGAGCAGACCGCAAACAACGAGAAGGAGCACGCAAAGATGTGGTTCAAGGCGCTCGGCGGCCTTGGCGATACCGCGGCTAACCTTGCTGCAGCGGAAGAGGACGAGAACTACGAGTGGACCGATATGTACGAGACCTTTGCTAAAGAGGCAGAGGAGGAGGGCTTTAAGGCTCTTGCATTCCAGTTCAGAGCAGTTGCCGCTATCGAAAAGGCACACGAGGAAAGATACAGAGCGCTTCTTAAGAACGTACAAATGCAGCAGGTGTTCGAGAAGGGTGAGATGACCATGTGGGAGTGCCGCAACTGCGGTCACCTCGTTATGGGTCTTAAGGCACCCGGCGTTTGCCCCGTTTGCGCTCATCCCCAGAGCTTTTTTGAGGTAAGAAAAGAGAACTACTAATTTAAGCGATATAGAAAAAGCGGCGAAAATTCGCCGCTTTTTCTTCTTATAATAAACAAAGCCTCAGAGGAATACTTAAAAACCTGAAATTCATCTTGAAATATCATTTTGCGTATGATATAATATTATAAGTATATTTTATGTAAGGACTTTCGTGATGATCTGTAAGAACATACTTGAGGCTATGGGAAATACTCCCGTAATCGAGCTTCGCCGTATGGTTGGCGAGGACTCGGCGCGCGTGCTTGTGAAGTTTGAGGGGCTTAACGTTGGCGGCTCTATAAAAACGAGAACGGCATACAATATGATACTTGACGCGATGGAGCGCGGACTTATAAACGAGAACACCGTGATCGTTGAGCCGACAAGCGGAAATCAGGGCATCGGCCTTGCGCTCGTTGGTGCGGTTTTCGGTCTTAAGGTAAAAATTATAATGCCCGACTCGGTAAGCGAGGAGAGAAGAAAGCTCGTTCGCCACTACGGTGCTGAGGTCATTCTCGTTCACGACGACGGAAATATCGGTCTTTGTATAGAGGAGTGCTTGGCGCTCGCTATGAAAATGAAGAAGGAGAACGAGAACGTTTTCGTTCCCCAGCAGTTTGAGAACCCCGCAAACCCCGACGTTCAAAGGCGCGGCACGGGAAGAGAGATCCTTGAGCAGATAGACGGCCCGATACACGGCTTTTGCTCGGGCATTGGAACCGGTGGAACTATCACCGGCATCGGTGAGGTGCTTAAGGCGGAAAACCCGGATATGACTATTTGGGCGGTAGAGCCGGAGAACGCGGCTATCCTTTCGGGCGGTGCTATCGGAACGCATATTCAGATGGGCATCGGTGACGGAATTATACCCGAGATACTTAACAGGGAGATATACGACGACGTTTGCATAATTCGCGACGACGAGGCGATAGAAACCTCAAAGGCGCTTGCCGCAAAGGAGGGAATTATGTGCGGTATCAGCAGCGGAACGAACGTTGCCGCCGCAATAAAGCTTGCAAAGAAGCTCGGCCCCGGAAAGACGGTGGTTACCGTTCTTCCCGATACTGCGGAAAGATATTTTTCGACCCCTCTTTTTGAGGAATGATCTAAGGAGAAAATAAAATGGAGCTTAAAAGCTATCAGAAAAGGCTTTATGCCGAGATAGATCTTGACGCGGTAAAGCATAATTACCTTGCCGCAAGAGCTTCCTGCCCCGGCAAGACCGTTATGTGCGTTATTAAGGCTAACGCCTACGGTCACGGTGCGATCGAGCTTGGTCAGCTTTACGAGAGCCTTGGCGCCGAGATGCTTGCCGTTTCTAATATAGAGGAGGGCATGGAGCTTCGTCGCGCGGGCATTTCCGTTCCCATTCTTAACCTCGGATACGCTCCGGCAGAATGTGCTGATATTCTCGCGAATGAGAATATAGAGCAGTGCCTCCCATCGCTTGAGTATGCAAGGGCACTCTCGGCGGCGGCAACCAATGCCGGCGTTACCGTA
>JAFYRZ010000198.1 GCA_017546745.1 Clostridia bacterium | reverse complement strand
CCTGACGATGACCGATCTTTTTCTTTTCGTTCTTCTTTGCCTTGTACTTGATTACATCGATCTTCTTGGACTTGCCGTTCTTGAGAACGGTTGCAACTACAGTTGCTCCGGCAACGTTAGGAGTTCCAACAGTCAAAGTCTCACCGCTTACGCAAAGAACCTTGTCGAAAACAACCTTCTCGCCCTCAGCAACGCCAAGCTTCTCTACGAAGATGACCTCGCCCTCAGCAACCTTGTACTGCTTTCCACCTGTTACAAAAATAGCGAACATGAAAAAGCACCTCACTTTCGTGTAAAATCGCTATCATAGGCGTGTGTTGCCACACTTTCCGAGCCTATCAATAAGCGTCATAATATTATAACTTAAAAAACTTTAAATGTCAAGAGCTTTTGTGAAATATTTTTCGTTTTTTTGAAAAAATTTACCACATAAGGAAATCAAGGCCCTTAAGCTTTGCAATAGCCTCGATATAGTAGTAATCACCGTATACGATGGGAATATGTACGGTCTTCATATAGCTTTCCTTGGTGGGATATCTCTCGCTGCCCATAAGCACGAGCGCATCCTCATTCTCGGAGTAATCGGCAAAATGCTCATCTGTCGCACGAAGAAGGTTAATCGCCGCCTCAGTATACATACGCGCCTCGCTCTCGCTTACGTACTTCGCTATCTCAAGAAGTCCGCTTGCGGTAATAACGCCTGCAGTGCTGTCGTAATATACGGGCTCCTTGGGCGCCATAAAGTCAACGACCGTCTTGTAGCCGGTCACAGCTGCGTTTGTAATAAAGAAGTTGGCAGCTCTCTTCGCTGCGTCAAGGTACTCTTGCTTTCCGGTATGGATATAGGAAAGAACAGAGCCGTAAACAGCCCATGCAAGACCGCGAGACCAGCAGGACTCGGGTGCATAGCCCTGTCCGGCATGTACCTTAACAACACCCTCACAGTCAAGCGTATGCTCGACGATATGATTTACGCTGCCGTCAGGTCTTATGTGATCGCGGATAGCCATATCAGCATGGGACATAGCTACTCTCTTAAATCTGTCGACCTTAGTTTCCTTGCTTGCCCAATAAAGAAGCGGGATATTCATAAGGCAGTCGATAATAGACCATTTTGCAACAGGACCGTCAACCTCGTTAACATTCCATGCGGTGATAAACTTTCCGTCTATATTATAACGGGAGGAAAGGAAGCTTGCCGCATAAAGATTCTTGATACGGGAAGCGGGGTCGCCGGTAATTCTGTAATTCGCGCCACAGGTAAGGTGGAACATAAATCCAACGTCGTGGTGGATTTCTCCGTAAAGATTAAACGCTCCCTCAACAAGCTCCTGCTGACGAATAGCGCAAGCCTTGTATTCCTCGTTCTTGGTCATAAGATAAAGGATCCACATAGCGCCGCCGTAAAAGCCGTTAGTCCAGAAGGAAAGGTCCTTCTTAACCATATCGTTATGCTTTCCGTCAACGGTGGTATAAGGGATGATATCGCGGCTCTTAACAGCCATGCGCGACATCTTCTTGTCGATCTTTTCCCAGGTCGCGTCTATCCACGCGCGGTTGCTTTCAACAACAAACTTATCCATAATAAACCTCTTTCGGATTAATCCTCGGTAATTTCATCTACGGTGTCGATACGCTCTCCGCAGGCGGGGCAAACGAGAGTTTCTACGGTAAGCTCCTCACCAAAGCAGATCTTCTCTCCGCAATGGGGGCATTCTACCTCGTAAAACTCCTCGTCATCATCGAAATCGAACTCCTCATCGTCGTTAAGGTCGCTGTAATCGTCACAATCGCAATCACAATCATCACAGTCGCAATCGCAGTCGTCATCGCAAAGATAGATCTCCTCCTCAATTTCACCGAGGTCGTGATCAAGCTCCTCAACATACTCGTGAAGCTCCTTATTATCATCCTCAAGTGCCTTAATCTTATCTGCCATATCCGAAACAAGCTCAAGAAGCCCCTTAATGATCTTGTTCTCCTTAGAGGTCATGTCAAGCTCAAAGCCGTCAAAAAGACCGTTAAGATATGCTGCGTTTTCGGTAATACCCATTGTTTTTCTCCCTTTTTATTTTAATAATTAAAATTGACCGCCGCAACAACGGCTGCAGCAGTCAATAAGTTTAAAATTATGCGCGCTCAAGATACTCGCCGGTTCTGGTATCGATTCTGAGAAGGTCGCCCTCGTTAATGAAGATCGGAACCTTGATAACCGCACCGGTCTCAAGAGTAGCAGCCTTAGTAACGTTGGTAGCGGTATCGCCACGAACGCCGGGCTCGGTCTCGGTAACTGCGAGAGTTACGAACGTAGGAGGCTCAACCGAGAAAACGTTACCCTTCCACGAAGAGATACGGCAAACGGTGTTCTCCTTAACGAACTTAAAGTTGTCGCCAAGCTTGTCGGAGTTAAGGGGAGTCTGCTCATAGGTCTCCTGATCCATGAAGTAGTAAAGCTCACCATCGTTGTAAAGATACTCAAGATCCTTACGCTCGATAACTGCGTTCTCAAACTTTGCGGTGGGGTTAAAGGAAGCCTCACGAATTGCGCCGGTTACAACGTCTCTGTACTTGGTTCTAACGAACGCAGCACCCTTACCGGGCTTAACGTGCTGGAACTCGATAACCTGATATACCTTACCCTCCATCTCGAAGGTAACGCCATTTTTGAAATCACCTGCTGTTAACATGTTTCTTACTTTCTTGGCTTGAATTTTTATCGGCCGACCCGCCAACGGTCACCGATAGAAGGGCTTTATCCAAAAAGCCCATAATTTACAGGAATATTATACTATATAATTACAAATTTTTCAAGTACTAATTTATATTTTTTTAAAAAAATCAATAGATTTCGATCAAATCCTTTGTAGATTTAGTGAAATTACGTACTCCGTCCTTCTCAATCGCGACCATATCCTCTATTCTACAGCCGTATTTGCCGTAAAGATAGATACCCGGCTCAACCGTAACGACCTCGTTAACTCTTAGAATTCTATCGGTTACCTTTGCGGCAAGTCTCGGCTCCTCGTGAACGAAAAGACCTACCGAGTGACCGAGAGAGTGACCGAAGGTATTAGGATAAACCGCGTCGATAATATCTCTTGCAACCTTGTCAGCGTCAGCGCAAACAACACCCGCGCGAAGAAAATCAAGCGCCGCCCTCTGTGCCGCAAGAACGGTATTGTAAACGCGCTTAATATCCTCGTCTGCCTTACCGATAACGACGGTTCTTGTCATATCCGAAAGATATCCGTTATAGCTTGCACCGAAATCCATCGTAAGGAAGCCGGGCTTAAGTTTATCGGAGGAGGGAGTGCCGTGAGGAAGCGCAGACGAAGCGCCCGAAACCGCTATGGTATCGAATGCAACTCCCTCGCTGCCAAGCCTTCTCATACGGTATTCAAGCTCTGCGGCAACCTCAATCTCGGTCATATCAGGGGTAAGAACGCCAAGAAGCTCGGAAAACGCCTTATCGGTTATTTCCTGTGCCTTAGCCATGTAGGAAAGCTCCTGCTCGGTCTTCACCTCGCGAAGGCTTTCAATAACACCGCCGATGTCAGCGAGCTTATAATCCTTATAGATCTCGGTAAGCGCGTGGTAGCGTGCGTAGGAAACAGCTCTGCCCTCAAAGCCGATCGCCTTTACGTTCTCGTCCTTAAGTGCGGAAAGAATAATATTCGTTCTGTCGGGAGAAGCAATAACCTCAAAATCGGAATAAGCGTTCTTCTCCGCCATCTCAAGGTATCTGAAATCGGTAAGAAGAAGCGCTCTTTTTCTTGTAATAAGTAAAAGACCGTCGGTAAAGGAGAAGCCGCAAAGATATCTTATGTTAAGCTCGTCGTATACCAAAAGAGCATCTATGGAAAGCTCGTCAAATCGTTCGCGAAGATTATTAAGAGAATTCATTTTTTCACCTCGTAAAATTAAAGTAGAGCCTCGTAAGCTCGTTTCATATAAAGCGCGTCATCCGACTGCGTTCCTGCGGACTCGCATATTATCGTGGGGGTAAGGCCGTCCCTTACCATCGCCTCGGCAAGCGGCTCAAAAAGAGGTCCGTATTCTCTTGCCTCAAAGGTAAGATGCTTTTTTTCTCCGGCCGCAGTCCACTCGATCATAGAAAAATGACAGTGCAGATTTTTAGCCACCTCATCGCCCTTTGCACTTGCAATTTTTTCAAAAACGCGACGATAATCGTCGGCAGAATTAAAAACCCCACCGCACTCGCGTGCGTTCAGATGCCCAAAATCAATTACCGGAACAAGCTCGTCCGACATTTTAACGAGCTCAAGAACCTCATCGAGCGTTCCGAGCTGATTCTTTTTACCCATAGTTTCAAGTCCGATCTTTATACCGCGCGTATCGACCGAGCTTAAAGTTCTTGAAAGAGTATCCGCGCAAAGGCGCATAGCCTCCTCTCGCGAGATTTTTGCCGCAGAGCCGGTATGAACAACGATAGTGTTAGCTCCGAGCGCAAAGGCTGCATCAAGGCTGTCTGCAATATACTTTATGCTCTTAAGCCTCTTCTCCTCCTCAACACCGGAAAGGGATATAAAGTAAGGTGTGTGAAAGGACATCTTAATTCCCTGCTCCTTTGCCGCCTTACCTATTTTATAAAGCGTCTCAAGGCTTGCCGCAATACCGTTACCCGCCTCGTATTCATAAGCGTTAAGTCCTATCTCGCGAACGAAGCGCGGAGCATCAACTGTAGACTTAAAGCCTGCGTTATAAAAAGCCTGGCTATTTCCGCCCGGGCCAAAAAATGCTGACATATTATTCTTCCTTATTTTTATGTAATTTATTGTAACGTTTTAATACAGGTCGCTCAAGAAGCCTTTTAAAGCGCGTGAAGAGATCGGTCTTATCCTTTATCGGAGGAACGAGGATAGCGCGGATTCCAGAAAATCTTGCCGCAAGGACGTCGGTGAAGATCTGATCTCCAATAAAAATTGCTTCTTCCTTTTTAACCGAAATATCCCTTAGTGCGCGCTTAAGATTTTTAGAAAAAGGCTTTTTAGCCTTATAATAAGCAGGCAAAGAAAGCTCAGAGTTAAAAAGTTTTATTCTTTCGCCGTTATTATTCGATACGATAGCACAGCCGATGCCCGCCGCCTTAAGCGAGCTAATCCACGCCAAAACGTCTTCGCCCGGCACCGGATTTTCATAAGGCTCAAGTGTATTATCAACGTCCATAAGAACACCCTTGACTCCGATGGATAGGAGAAAATCGACACTCGCATCACTGAATTTATTGAAATAGTAATCAGGTGTTAATTTAAGCATATCAGCCTCTTTATATTTACTTATAATATTTTAACAAAAATCCTGCTGTTTGTCAATAGATTGAATATTAAAAATCCCACCGCAGAGGTCTGCGGTGGGAGGTGATTTATACGATCTTGCTTATAACGTAAGGAATAATTTCATTGATGTTGCAGGCTCTCCAGCCAACGACCTCGTCTACCTTATGAGTATACTCTCCATCGGAATTATTATCAATATAGAAAATTCCGTTATAGGTATATTTTCCGGTATGATAGCCCGAGATAACGATCTCGGTCTTTTCACCGTCGAAGGAATAGATAGAATCGGTAT
>JAFYRZ010000017.1 GCA_017546745.1 Clostridia bacterium | reverse complement strand
AAGCACTCTGTCGGTATGAGCGAGAAGCTCCTTTACACCGTCATTAAGAATACTTCCCGAGGTATCAAGACAGGTGTTAATACCGTTATCATGGCAAAGTATAAAAAGCTCCTTAATAAACTCCGCCTGCAAAAGCGGCTCTCCGCCGGAAACTGTAACACCGCCATCCTTACCGAAATACGTGCGGTAATTCATGATCTTTTTTAAAAGCTCCTCGGCTGTATATATCTTACCGCCCTCAAAGCTCCAGGTATCCGGGTTATGACAGCATCCGCAGCGAAGGTTGCATCCTTGCATAAATATTACGAAACGGACACCCGGTCCGTCAAGCGTACCGAGTGTCTGGATCGAATGTACTCTACCCTCTTTGGGTAAATTATTCATATTAAAGCACCTCGTGGAAGGTCCTGCTGATAACTTCCTTCTGCTGCTCGCGAGAGAGCTTATTAAAGTTTACAGCGTAGCCCGAAACGCGGATAGTAAGGTTAGGATAGCTTTCGGGATCTTGGTAAGCCTTAAGAAGAGTTTCGCGGTTAAGAACGTTTACGTTAATGTGGTGGGCGTTCTTCGAGAAATAGCCGTCCAGTATAGAAACGAGGTTGTTTATCCTGTCCTCATCCTCTCTGCCGAGTGCCTCGGGAGTGATGGAGAAGGTGTTGGAAATACCGTCGCGGCAATCGTCATAGCTGATCTTTGCAACCGAGTTAAGGGATGCAAGCGCACCGTTCTCTTCTCTGTTGTGCATAGGGTTAGCACCGGGGGCAAACGCGGCACCGTGCGCACGTCCGTCGGGAGTAGCGCCGGTATGCTTACCGTACATAACGTTAGAGGTAATAGTAAGCACGGAAAGAGTATGAACCGCGTCACGGTAGGTGGGGGTCTTACGAAGCTCGGTGATCATCTTGTGAGTAATATCCTTTGCAATAAGGTCTACTCTGTCGTCATCGTTACCGAACTTAGGGAAATCTCCAACCGTTTCAAAATCGGTGATATATCCACCCTCACCCTTTATAGGACGAACAGACGCAAATTTGATAGCGCTGAGCGAATCAGCAACGACAGAAAGTCCCGCAATACCAAACGCCATAAATCTGCCGACCTTGGTATCGTGAAGCGCCATCTGTATCTTCTCATACGCATACTTATCGTGCATATAGTGGATAACGTTCATCGTATTTACGTAAAGATTGGAGAGCCACTTAACGTAAATATCAAATCTCTCGTAAACCTCATCGTAATCGAGCTTATCTCCTGCAAGAGGGGGAAGCTGAGGACCGATGTGCATACCGCTCGTGGTATCGTATCCTCCGTTGATCGCAATAAGCAAGAGCTTTGCGAGGTTGCATCTTGCGCCGAAGAACTGCATCTCTTTACCAACGCGCATAGCTGAAACACAGCAGGCGATAGCATAATCGTCACCGTAGTGGGGACGCATTACGTCGTCGTTCTCGTACTGAATAGAGTCGGTATCAACAGAAACCTTTGCGCAGAACCTCTTAAATGCCTCGGGAAGATTTACGGACCAAAGCACCGTAAGGTTAGGCTCGGGAGAAAATCCAAGAGTATAAAGGGTGTTAAGTATTCTGAAGGAGCTCTTGGTTACAAGAGTTCTTCCATCCTCGCCCATACCGCCAACGCTCTCGGTGATCCACATAGGGTCTCCGCCGAAAAGCTCGTTATACTCGGGCGTTCTTAAGTGACGCGCTACGCGAAGCTTCATAACGAAATCGTCGATAAGTTCCTGCGCGCCCTCCTCGGTAAGAGTGCCGTTCTTAATATCTCTTTCAATATAAATATCAAAGAAGGTGCTTACACGGCCGAGCGACATTGCCGCGCCGTTCTGCTCCTTTATAGCCGCGAGGTAAGCAAAATATGTCCACTGAATAGCCTCGCGTGCATTAGCCGCAGGCGCGGAAATATCGCTTCCGTACATTGCAGCCATATCCTTCATATATCCGAGGAAGTTGATCTGCTGGAAAAGCTCCTCGGTAAGTCTTATCTGATCAGCGTCAAAGGTGGTTGCCGCAAGAGCCGCCTTGTCCTTTTTCTTCTCCTCGATAAGCTTATCTACACCGTAAAGCGCAACGCGGCGGTAGTCACCGATAATTCTTCCTCTGCCGTAAGCATCGGGAAGTCCGGTAATAACGTGGCACTTACGTGCCTTACGCATCTCGTCGGAATAAGCGCGGAAAACGCCGTCGTTATGCGTAGTACGGTAGGTAAATCTTTCAGAAACCTTAGGTGAAAGCTTCTTTCCGTATGCCTCGCACGCGCTCTTGACCATACGCATACCGCCAAAGGGGTTGACACCGCGCTTAAGCGGCTCGTCGGTCTGTATACCTACGATAATTTCGTTATTCTTATCAATATAACCGGGAGCGTAAGCGCAAAGGGAGGAAACGGTCTCGGTATCTACGTCGAGTACACCGCCCGCCTGACGCTCCTTTTTGAAAAGCTCCTGTATTTTATCCATGAGATCGGAGGTCCTTTTAGTAGGGCCCGCGAGAAACGAATCGTCTCCGTGATACTCCTTGTAGTTTGTCTGAATAAAGTCACGAACGTTGATCTCGTCCTGCCATACACCCTCGGCAAATCCATTCCAATTCTTGTGTCCCATTTTTTCTCCTTCCGTAGCAGACACGGGGGTAATAAAGTCTGCTTAGCAATAAAAAAATTTCGCCCAGACGGTCGGCTAAAATGCAATACGTTTCCTTGCGGTGATCCGCATATCCGTCAGTCACGTAAAGCTGTTTATTATTATACAATATTTTATAATAATTGTCAATATAATTCCGCGTTAATTCTACATAAAAATTTAAAATTAACACTTTATATAGTATCTTTTCTTATTTGCCGATACTATATATTGAAAAAGCTCTTTATTTTTATCTTTCTGCTTGTATTTCGGTTTTACTTCTCTTTTTATCTCGAATCAACCGAGAAAATGATCGATAAAAAGCATTAAGCAAAAGCCGAATAAGAGAGCGTATGTTGCTCCACGTTCATGCCCGTGCGAGTGGGTCTCGGGTATCATTTCGTCGCTTACCACGTAGATCATCGTTCCGCCCGCAAACGCAAGCGCAAAGGGTAAAACCGCAACGGAAATGCTTGCCGCAAAGTAACCGAGAAGCGTTCCTATTATCTCAACTACACCCGTCAAGGACGCGAACAAAAGCGTTCGTTTTGGTGAAATTCCCGCCGCAAGCATCGGGCCTATTATAACCATACCCTCGGGAATATTCTGGAGAGCTATACCAAGCGCTATTGTCAGTGCCTCTGTAACATTTTCTGTACCGAATCCCACACCCGCAGCTATTCCCTCCGGGAAATTATGAATCGCAATAGCCATAACGAACAGCATGATCTTATTCACCTGCTGGCTGTTGGTAGGATGGTTTTCCTGGTCAGTACCTGTTAAGCGGTGCAAATGTGGAACCGCTTTGTCAATGATATTT
>JAFYRZ010000197.1 GCA_017546745.1 Clostridia bacterium | reverse complement strand
TGGAATTCTTTTATGTTCTCAGCCGCCTCTTTTATGATTTCAATAAACTCGGGCTCGACCGAAGCGAAAGCCTCGTCTATTTCTTTTTCACTAACCTCAAGAGAGGAAAGGAGGGCCTTATCGAATTTTTCACAGTACTCGTAAAGCGCCGCATCTCCGTTTTTAATTACGTTTGCAATAATCTCGGATACAATCGGCGCGACGTTTGACGCGATATTATCACGCGCAAAAATTTCGTCCCGTGAAACCTCTCCGTATTTGTATATCTTAATCATTTTCTATCTCTCTTTTCATCGACGCTGCGATTTTTTCAATCTCCTGCGTTTTAAACTTGAAGCTCGCCTTGTTTGCTATAAGACGCGCGCTTATAGGTGAAACCGTTTCTATTACGTCAAGGTCGTTTTCCTTAAGCGTTGTGCCGGTTTCAACTATGTCTACTATAACGTCGGAAAGTCCGAGTATAGGTGCAATTTCAATAGAGCCGTTGAGCTTGATTATATCAATATCACGTCCCTTTGAGGCGTAATAGCGGCTTGCAATATTGGCAAACTTCGTTGCCACCTTAAGCGTTCTCTGATTGTCGTCATAGAAATCGCGGGGCGCGGCAACCGCCATTCTGCACTTGCCTATATTGAGGTCCAAAAGCTCGTATATCTCGGGCTCGTATTCAAGGAGAATATCCTTGCCCGCAACGCCTATGTCGGCAGCACCTCTTTCAACGTAAATAGACACGTCCGAGGGCTTAACCCAAAAATATCTTACGCCTGCCTCTTCGTTTTCAAATATAAGCTTTCTGTTGTTTTCCTTTATGGGCGGACAGGGATAGCCGGCACGCTCAAACATAGCGTAAACCTTCTCACCAAGTCTGCCCTTTGGGAGTGCGATGTTTATCATATTATTTCCTCGTGTCTATAATTTCCTTAAAGCGAAGCTCCCTCGGTATCGCCTTTTGCATAGATACGCTCTTGCCCTCTGCTATAAGCTTATCCTTAACGGACAGAAGCTTCTCGGCGTCCGACGCCTCGGAATAAAGAAGCAGGACGTCAACGTCGTATTCCTTACGGCTTGTGCCAAGCTCGTCGAGCAAATCAAGGTATATAGCAAAGCCTATGGCATTGCTTTTTCTGCCCATACGGCGCATAAGCATTCCGTATTCACCACCCGAAAGCACACCGTCGGGAATGCCCTTCAAAAATCCCTTGAACACTATTCCGTTATAGTAATTCATATCGTTTACAACGGAGAAGTCAAGGTTGATTTTGCTTGCGATGGGGGATTTTGAGATAAGCGAGCAAATGCCCGCAAGCTCACCGTAGGCATCAAGCGCTCCAACCCTCTCGCATATCGGGTAGAGGGCTTTAAGCACCGCGTCTGCGCTTCCGTAGGTATCGACAATCGCAAGTATCATATCGGTATACTCGCCCGATACGGAATAAGCATCGGCTACCGCCTTTATCTCGTGCTTATTCTTCTCGGAGATAAGTCTTGTGATTTCCTTTTTAAAGCCGTCGCTTTCAGACGCTGCGCTAAGCACTCTCGAAAGAATACCAAGGTGCGACAGGTCAAGCACAAAATCCTCGGAAAGAAGCGAAAGGCTATTTGCCGCAAGGCTTATAATCTCATATACGTCAAGTATATCGGTATCACCGATACACTCAATTCCCGCCTGCATAATCTCCTTAAACTTGTGGGTTTTCGGAGAAACGCGGTAAACGTTTTCATTATAGTAAACCTTCTTTTTCGTGCCGCACTCGTCAGCGGTGTTTTTGATTATCGAAAGCGTTACGTCAGGCTTCAGCGCAAGCAGGCGTCCGTCTGTATCGTTAAAGGTAATAACGCTGTCCCCCACAAGAAACTCCTTGTTTCTTACGTAGAGGTCGTATTCCTCAAACTTGCCCATCTTAAAGGGCAGATAGCCGTATTGCTTATAAAGGGAGCGAAGGGATACTATCGCCTTCTCACCGCTTTTTAAAAACTTATTTTCCTTCACTTTGATTTTCCTTTTCCTTCTGGCGCTCTATCGCGAGCAGATATCCGCCCGTGCCGTATTCAAGGCATTTTGAAACGCGGCTTATCGTAGCCGAGCTCATACCCGTTTCAGCACAGACCTCAAGATAGTTTTTACCGTTTTTAAGCATTTTTGCCGCCTTGAAGCGCTGCGCGATGTCAAATATCTCCTTAACCGTGCAAGCGTCCTCAAAAAAATCGTAGCATTCATCAAGCGTTTCTAAGGAGAGTATTGCTTCAAACAAAGCGTCAACTTCTTTGGTATGTAATTTTTCCATATCATTATCCTCACTTTATCACTTTAATACATTAAATTATAATACTGAATTTTATATTTGTCAATAGCTTTTTCTAATTTATTTAATATTTATTTTATTAAGGCTATAACCTCTACCTCAACGAGTGCGCCCTTAGGTAATTCTTTTACCGCAACGCAGCTGCGCGCGGGCTTTTCGGTGAAATATTTTGCGTAAATTTCATTAAACGCCCCGAAGTCTGCCATATCCGAAAGAAAGCATGTCGTCTTAACGGCATATTCAAACGACGTGCCTGCGGCACAAAGCACCGCACCGAGATTTTTCATAACCTGCTCAGTCTGGCCCTTTATATCGGCCGCCTCAATAAGCCCCGTTTCGGGATTTATCGGAATTTGCCCCGAGGTAAAGAGCATATTACCAACGCGAATTGCCTGAGAATACGGACCTATCGCCGCCGGTGCTTTTTCACTTGTAATCTTTTCTATCATT